>DATCXA010000038.1:0-8114 GCA_036566085.1 Propionibacteriaceae bacterium | reverse complement strand
ATGAAATGGCCGCCGGTAACGCAGTTCAGCAGACTGCCGCTGAACTAGGACCGGTGACGGTTCTGGTGAACAGCGCAGGCATCATCCGAGATAACTTGATCTTCAGAATGAGCACCGCAGATTGGGACTCGGTCATGGACGTTCACCTCCGCGGTGCTTTTTTGATGACCCGGGCAGCCCAGACCCATATGACACAGGCCAAGTGGGGTCGCATCGTCAACATTTCCTCGACGTCAGCAATGGGCAACCGTGGGCAGGCCAACTACGCCGCTGCCAAAGCCGGCCTCATCGGCTTCACAAAAACCCTCGCGCTGGAGCTCGGCAAGTTCGGCGTGACGGCAAACGCGATCGCGCCCGGCTTCGTCGAGACCGAGATGACCGCGGCGACCGCGGCGCGGCAAGGCTTGGACTTTGAGGAATGGAAGTCCTCCATCGCACGCGACATTCCGCTAGGTCGTATCGGACAACCGGAGGATATCGCCGCCGTCGCGAGCTTCTTGTGCAGTGAGGACGCCGGCTATGTCTCCGGCCAGGTCATCTACGTCAGTGGCGGCGCTAAGTCCTAGCCGACTTGTCAGAGGCTAGATCGGTTATAGCTCAACTGCGTTCTGACAACTCCGAATCACTCGCCGTTGTACATGCTGTTAAGTACGTCGGCATACTTCTTTTCCACGGTCTTGCGCCGGATCTTCAGGCTCGGCGTAACCTCACCCGCGTCGACTGAGAACTCTGTGGGCAAGATCTCGAACTTCTTGATCGTTTCCCAGCGCTCGAGTTTCTGGTTGGCCTGCGCCACGTATCCCTCGGCCAGGTCATGGACCTCCTGAGAACCTGCAAGTTCTTCGAACGTGGTGTAGCTCAGTCCTTGCTCCTTGGCCCAGCCCTCGATCGCCTCGGGATCGAGGGTGAATAACGCTGACGCGTACTTGCGGCCATCGCCGTACACCAGGACTTGGCTGATGTAGGGACACGCAACCTTCAGCGCCCCCTCAACCTTCTGCGGCGCGATGTACTTGCCGCCAGAGGTCTTGATGAGGTCCTTCTTCCGGTCGGTGATGCGGAGATAGCCCTGCTCGTCCAGCTCGCCGATGTCGCCGGTCGAAAACCAGCCGTCGTTAAGCGTCTCCGCGGTTGCGTCCGGCATGTGGTGGTAGCCACGCATCACGCCCGGGCCCTTGATCAAAATCTCCCCATCGTCGGCGATCTTGACCTCCGTCCCCGGCACGGGCGGCCCAACGGTGCCAAAACGGGTGGCACGCGGGTTGTTGACACAGGCGGGAACGCAGGTCTCAGTGAGGCCGTAACCCTCCAGCACGAGCAGCCCGGCAGCGTGGAACCATTCCTGCACTTCCCGACTCAGGGCGGCCGAGCCAGATACAAAGAACCTGATCTTGCCACCCATTCTGGCTTTGATCTTGCTGAAGACCAGCCTGTCCGCGAGTGCATGCTGGATGCCAAGGATCCCCGACGGTTCCTGTCCCGCCAACCGCAGCTGTGATACCTTGCGGCCGACCCCAAAAGCCCAGTCGAAGATCTTGCCTTTGACCCCGCGCGAGCCAGTCATGATCACCCTGGCTCGCACTTTCTCGAAGATCCGCGGCGCGCCGCACATGAAGGTCGGCTGGACCTCTGCAAGGTTTTCTACGATCTTGTCGATCCGGCCATCTACTGCAGTCGTGAAACCGATGTAGAGCTGGATGGCGATCAGGGCCTTGCCGAAGACATGGCTGAGCGGCAGCCAGAGGTATTGCAGATCGTCGGCACTGATGATGTCAAACGCCTCCACGGCAGCGCCTTCATAGGTCCAGCAGTCTTGTACCAGGCAGACGCCTTTGGGCCGGCCCGTGGTACCGGAGGTGTAGATCAGCGTCGCCAGGTCCTCCGGTCCGATCGCTGCGATCACGTCATCGACCGCTGCCGGGTTGGCATCGAGACATTCCCGGCCCAGCTTTTCAAGATCGGCCCAGTCGATTACCTTGGCATGATCAACTTTGCCATCCAGCTGCACGATCGTGGCTAACTGCGGCAGCTCGTCGAGATGATCAAGGACCTTGCGTACCTGGAGATCATCCTCGGCAAAGACGATCTTGGATTGGGAGTCGGCGAGGATGAAGCTGACATCCTCATGCTGTGTGGACGGGTAGATCGTCGTGGTGGCGGCAGCGGTACACATGATCGCAAGGTCGGCAAGGATCCACTCCATCCGCGTACCGGATGCGATGGCCACGCGGTCCTCGGGCTCAATCCCGAGGGCAAGCAGGCCGGCTGCCAGCTGGAAGGTCTTGTCCTTGATTTGCGACCAGCTCAGCGAGACCCAGCGGCCATCCTCGAGGTAGCGGAATGCTTCCTTTGAGGGCGATTTCTCGACCCGGCGCAACAACAGGGCGCCCACCGAAGCCGGCCGCGCTGCCAGCAATGTTGTCTCCGTCACATCGGAAGGGTAGCGCTGCGTTCGATTGGCTCTGCTCGCCAGGCTCGCTCCGCCGTGGATCGCGCTAAGTAGCCGCATCCGTTAGGCGAGCCGCTCCAGGACGATGGCCATGCCCTGGCCGCCGCCGACGCACATGGTCTCAAGGCCGAATTGCACGTCTCGGACCCGCATCGCATTCAGCAATGTGGTCATGATTCGCGCACCGGTGCATCCGAACGGGTGGCCGAGCGCAATCGCCCCACCGTGCACGTTGAGCCGTTCCATATCAATGCCGAGGTCCCGGGCGGAGGCGATCACCTGGACAGCGAATGCCTCATTGATCTCCACCAGATCCATGTCACTGATCATCATTCCGGCGTTGGCCAAGGCCCGGCGACTGGCCTCGACCGGTCCCATCCCCATGATCTCCGGGCTAAGGGCGCTCACACCTGTTGCGACGATTCGGGCCAGCGGGGTAAGGCCGAGCTCGGATGCTCGCCGATCACTCATGATCACCACGGCCGCGGCTCCATCGTTCAACGGACAGCAGTTGCCGGCTGTGACCGTGCCGTTTGGGCGAAAGGCCGGCTTCAGTACCGAGACTGCTTCCATCGTTGTGCCTGGGCGTGGCCCATCGTCGCGGCTGACTACGCTGCCGTCTGGAAGTGTGACCGGTGCGATCTCGGCGTCGAAGATCTGGTTCGCAATGGCCTTCTCGGCAAGGTTTTGGGAGCGTACGCCGAATTCGTCTTGCTCGGCACGCGATATGCCGCGCACGGTTGCGACATTCTCGGCCGTCTGGCCCATCGCGACGTAGATATCAGGCAGCAGTCCGTCCTCGCGGGGATCATGCCATGTGTCGTTGCTCGCGGCGGTTGAGAGGCTCCGCTCCTCCGCCTCGGCAAAGATCGGATTGTGCGTGTCGACTGGATCAACACCCGCGGAGCCAAAGCCGCGATACCGCGAAACGCACTCCACTCCGGCCGAGACAAAGGCGTGGCCCTCGCCTGCCTTGATCGCATGAAAGGCAATCCGGGCTGTCTGGACACTGGACGCACAGAAGCGATTAATCGTTGCGGCCGGGACATCATCTAGTCCCAACTGCACAGCGATCCGGCGCGCGACATTGCCACCCTGCTCATCACGCGGCTCGGCGCAGCCGACGTAGATGTCGTCCAGGGTGCGCGGGTCCAGCGCCGGAACCTTGGCAAGTGCAGCGCTGATCACTCCGGCTGCAAGATCATCGGGACGCATCTGTGTGAGCGATCCCTTTCCAGCACGCCCGATGGGCGTACGCGCGGCAGACACGATGACCGCTTGAACGGGTCCGGGGCGGATCCTGGCGGATTGCGGGCCAGCGACGTCAATATGTGGCACCGTGATCACAATCCCAGATCGCGGCCGATGAGCTCTTTCATGATCTCGTTGGAGCCCGCCCAGATCTTGGAGGGTCGCGCATCGGCCCACGCCCGGGCGACGCGGTACTCATTCATGTAGCCGTAGCCACCCCACAGCTGCACACAGGCGTCGACAATGTCGTTCTGCGCCTGCGCCGACCACCACTTCGCCTTGGCCGCATCAACCGCGGTCAGCGTGCCGTGTACCGCCTCCATCACGCACTGGTCGACGAAAGCCTGGGTGACCTCTGCCAACGTCTGCAGCTCCGCGAGTGTGAACTTGTTGGCTTGGAAGGAGCCGACAGGAGTGCCGAACGCCTTGCGCTCCTTCACGTAGACCAGGGTTTCGTCGAGGATCTGCCGAGCGTGAGCGATGTTGTTTACCGCGGAACCAATCCGCTCAGCCACCAGCCGCTCCATCATGTAAACGAAGCCGCGGTCGATCTCGCCGATCACATTTGCAGCGGGAACTCTGACGTCGCCGAAGAACAGCTCGGAGATATCTGACTCTGGCTGACCGACCTTGTCCAGCTTGCGCCCGCGTTCGAAGCCAGGCATGCCGGCCTCGACCGCGAACAAGCTGATGCCCTTCGCACCCTTCTCCGGACTCGTTCGCGCCGCGACCAGCGCGAAGTCCGCGCTAGCGCCATTGGTGATGAAGGTCTTCGAACCGTTCAAGATCCAGTCATCACCGTCGGATACTGCTCGGGTCTTCAAAGCGGCAAGATCGGAACCACCTGAAGCCTCAGTCATGGCGAGCGCAGTGATCAACTCGCCGCTGCAAAATCCTGGCAGCCAGCGCTGTTTCTGTTCTTCGGTACACAAGTCGACCAGATATGGCGCAATGCAGTTGGTATGGATTCCGACACACGACGGGTAGGAGAACGCCAGCTTGCACAGCTCCTCTGCCAAGATCAGCGAGAACCGCAGATCGTCCACACCGGCACCGCCATACTCCTCAGGCACATTGAGCCCCAGGAAGCCCCGCTTGCCTAGCTCGAGCCATACCTCTCGACCGAACTCGTGGTTGGCCATGTGTTTCTCGTGATGTGGTCGCAATGTCCGATCGACGAAGGTCCGGCAGCTTTCCCGGAACGCGTCATGGTCCTCGTCAAAGATCGTCCGCCGCATCATGCCTCCACTGGAAAGCTCCAAGTTACTCACCGGTAAGTTTACTCGGCGGGCTAGTTCCGGTGTGGGCACTACGATCAAACGCGATCATGCCCAAGACCGTCGCGCTGTCCCCTGAAGTCAATGAACTTGCGTTCCAGCTCCGGCGACGCAGCATCGAAGATGTCCTCGACACGACCACGCTCACTCGTGCGCTCTACACCTCCGACGCGTCCCTCTACCGTGTCGTACCGCAGGCTGTCGCACGCCCACGAGCCGTCGAAGAGGTGGCAGCAGTGCTGGATGCGGCCCGGGCAGTCGGGATACCGGTGACCATGCGGGGCGCCGGAACATCTTGCGCGGGCAATGCGGTCGGCCCCGGATTGATCTTGGACACCTCGCGGTATTTGAACAAGATCGTTGAAATCGATCCGGAGGCGCGTACGGCGCGCGTCGAACCGGGGGTTGTGCAGTCGAGCTTACAAATCGCAGCAGCCCCGCACAGTTTGCGTTTCGGGCCTGATCCGTCAACCTATAACCGCTGCACGGTCGGCGGCATGATCGGAAACAACGCCTGCGGACCGCGCGCTCTGGGATATGGCAAGACTTCCGACAACGTGCTCGGGCTGGAGGTGATCACGGGCTCGGGCGAGCAGATTAGGCTTGGCACGGCTGGTGCGAACCATGATCACTCCGCGGGCCTAGCCGCCTTGAAATCAATCGTGCAAGCGCATCTCGGCACTATTCGCACCGAGTTCGGTCGCTTCGGTCGGCAGGTGTCGGGCTACAGCCTGGAACATCTGTTGCCGGAGAACCGCTTCAACGTGGCACGCTTTCTGGCCGGCAGCGAGGGCACCCTGGCGGTGATCATCGGCGCGACGGTACGGCTTGTAACTGACCGGCCGCACAAGATCATGATCGCGCTCGGCTATCCCACAATGGCCGATGCCGCTGATGCCGCGCCATTAATCGTTGATCACCAGCCGACTGCATGCGAGGGCATAGACCGGCGGATTGTCGACGTGGTACGCCGTACCCGGGGAGACGCGGCCGTGCCAGTCTTGCCGCGCGGTGACGGTTGGATGTTCGTGGAGCTGGTCGGGAATGATGTTGCCGAGCTGCGAGTACGCGCCGACGTCTTGCTGGCGGCGGCGGGTGCATTGGACGGCTTCGTGGTGGACGATCCGACCCAAGCCATGGCGCTATGGAAGATTCGGGAAGACGGCGCAGGCCTGGCTGGGATCAGTCTGGCTCGACCGGCCTATCCCGGTTGGGAGGACGCCGCGGTGCCGGCTGACCATCTCGGCGACTACCTACGGGACTTCGACCGGCTGCTCGATGATCACGGACTGGACGGGCTGCCTTACGGACACCTAGGTGACGGTTGCATACATGTCCGCATTGACTTCCCCATGACCGAGAAGGGTGGTGCTGGCCGATATCGGGCCTTTGTCGAGGAGGCGGCGCAGCTGGTCGCCCGCTACGGCGGCTCGCTGTCAGGTGAGCACGGTGACGGCCGGGCCCGGTCGAGTCTGCTGCCAACGATGTACTCAGCGGATGCTCGTGCGCTCTTCGGCCAGGTGAAGGCCGCCTTCGACCCCGACAACCTGCTAAACCCCGGCGTATTGGTCGACCCACGTCCGGTGAACGCGGATCTCCGCGCGCCGAGTCTGGTGGGTCGGTTCGACGAGTTCGCTGAAGCGGTCCATCGCTGCTCCGGCGTCGGCAAGTGCCTAGCCGACACGACGGCTGGGCTGGGGGTGATGTGCCCGTCCTATCAGGCAACGCGTGAGGAGAAGGACTCCACCCGCGGGCGGGCCCGGGTGCTGCAGGAGATGATCAATGGCGAGGTGGTTCGGCAGAGCTGGAGATCACCTGAAGTGCACCAGGCACTTGATCTTTGCCTGTCGTGCAAGGGATGTGCCCGCGACTGCCCGACAGGGATCGACATGGCCACCTACAAATCGCAGGTTCTTGATCACACCTATCGCGGCAAGATCAGGCCGCGCACTCATTACGCGCTCGGATGGCTGCCGCGCTGGGGACGGTTGATTACCAGGGCGCGGTTGTTGTCCCGTCTGATCAACTTCGGCACCGCCACCCCTGGCCTGCGAAGGTTGGTCCGCTGGACGGCAGGTGTTGATCAGCGCCGCACGCTCCCCCGGTTTGCCTCAGTTGCGGCACGGAGACGGGTTGCGGCTCCAGAATCTAACGGGAATCCGGTCGTTGTGTGGGTGGACTCTTTCTCCGACTTCTTCCCCGGGGAGGCCGTTGCAGCAGCCGCTGCGGTGCTGGCCGCGGCCGGTTACGCGCCTCAGATCTTGAAAAGACCAGCCTGCTGTGGGTTGACCTGGATAAGTACCGGTCAGCTCGACGGTGCTCGACGGCAGCTGCGGGCCGCACTGGAGATCTTGCATCCAATCGTCGCTGCAGGAACACCGGTAGTAGGTCTGGAACCCTCCTGCCTCGCGGTGTGGCGGAGTGATGCCTCCGAGCTCTTGCCGGAGGATCCGCGGGTCGCTCAGGTCGCAGCCGGGATACTCACGTTGGCCGAGCTCCTAGGTCGTACGTCAAACTGGTCGCCACCTGACCTCAGCGACATCGAGCTGGTTGTCCAGCCGCACTGCCACCACGCCTCTGTGATCGGCTGGCAGGCCGATGCGACCTTGCTGGCGGCGACCGGTGCGACAGTTACTACTGTCGGCGGGTGCTGCGGATTGGCCGGCAACTTCGGCGTCGAGAAGGGCCATTACGAGGTGTCGGTCAAGGTGGCCGAGCACGATCTGTTACCAGCTGTCGCCGCCCATCCTGGTGCCATTGTCTTGGCGGATGGCTTCTCGTGCCGCACCCAACTCGCTCAGCTTGCCGGGCGCCAAGCGATCACACTCGCCGAGCTCCTCGCTGACCACCGAGTTGTCGGCATCGATGGTCGCCATGGCAACCGCCCACGCTGACAAGTCAGCCGTTCAGCGGGTGAGGCGACGGTGAGTGACGCGGTGCGGGCGGGCCGCCTCCAGGCCGAGTCGAGCGATTTTGTTGGCCTCGTAGTCGGCGAAGTTGCCTTCGAACCAGAACCATTTGGCCTCATCCTCATTGTCACCTTCCCAGGCGAGGATGTGGGTTGCGATGCGATCGAGGAACCAGCGGTCGTGTGAGATCACCACGGCACAGCCGGGGAATTCCAGAAGGGCATCTTC
>DATCXA010000031.1:0-3264 GCA_036566085.1 Propionibacteriaceae bacterium | reverse complement strand
CCGCCGCCGGTAGCTGGCTGCTCGGCCAGTGCGCGTTGTTCCGTGAGGATGGGCCCCTCGCCATCCGACGCCTCGACTCCTGCCTGAGCGAGCTTGCACACTCCCACGCCAGCACGCGCCACTTCCTGCTAGGTGCGTGGGTGGGGACTTCGCGTTGAGACTGGGTTGAGGTCACTTTGATTTTGGCCGCCTAGCGTCCTTCCTGGATGTGACAACAACCAGGAGGAAATCATGACTACGACCGAGACCGCACCGAACACGATCGGGGAGGCCACCCTCGCCGAGTTCGCCACAAGCCCGCGCGGTACGACCGTCCAGCTGGGCGACGAGGATTATGACCGCGAGCGCAGCATCTGGAACGGGGCCCACGATCGTCATCCAGCGGTCATCGCCCGCTGCGCCGGTGTGGCCGACGTGATCCGCACCGTCGATCTCGCCCGGAGCGAGGGTCTGCCGCTAGCCGTCCGTGGCGGGGGCCATTCGATCCCCGGATTCTCTACCGTCGAGGGTGGCATCGTGTTGGACCTGTCGCCGATGAACGCGATCCGGGTCGACCCCGCTCACCGCACAGTGACGGCGGACGCCGGCTGCACCTGGAAGGACCTGGATGCAGAAACCCAGCAGTTCGGACTCGCGGTGACCGGCGGTCTGGTGTCTTCGACTGGCATCGCCGGCTTCACCACCGGCGGCGGGATCGGCTGGCTGATGCGCAAGCACGGATTGGCCTGCGACAACCTGATCGGAGCCGACGTGGTCACCGCCGACGGGCAGTTCGTTCACGCCAGTGCCGATGAGCATCCCAACCTGTTCTGGGGACTGCGCGGCGGCGGTGGCAATTTCGCGGTGGTGACCTCCTTCGAGTTCCAGCTCCATGAGGTCGGCCCGACCGTGTTTTCCGGCCTCGTCTTCTACCCGTCAGATGAGGCCGAGCAGGTGCTGCGCTGCTACCGGGCAGCCTGCACCGCGGCCCCGGATGAACTAACAACGCTGGTCAACCTGACCACCCGCACCACCGGCGCCGTTCCTGCCCGAATCGGTCCACGGCACGTCGATCATTGATGTCGGCGGCTGCTGGACCGGTGATCTTGATGCCGGTGAGGCCGCAACCGCCCTTCAGATCCTTGGGCACTGTCATCGCCGATGTGTTCGCGGCCAACCCGTACGCGGGGTGGCAACAAGCGCTCGACCCGCTGTACCCGCGAGGTGTGCACAACTATTGGCGCTCGGCGCTTCTCCGCACCACCGACGACGCATCGCTACACGTGCTGATGGACTCGTTCGCGGCAAGGCCTACCGGACTCACGGAGATTCACCTGCAGCATCTTGACGGTGCGGTGGGCCGAGTCCCGGCCGACGCAACGGCCTTCGCGCTACGCGATCAGGAGTTCATGGTCAATGTTTGTGCCCGCACCGAGACGGCGGAAGGCTTCGCGGATGCCGTCGAATGGGCGCGAGGCGTAACGTCCGCTCTCGATCCGGACGCAGCGACCTACGCAAACTTCCCCCGGTGAGGCGGATCCCGCTCGCGCTCGGGCGTCGTAACCGCCAGACACCTATCGACGGCTCGTCGAACTGAAGAACGACTACGATCCCACCAATTTGTTCCGGCTGAACCAGAACACCGCCCCCTCGGCCTGACGCCAGCATCGCGATATCGGGTCCCACACCGTGAACTATGTGTTGCTCGGAGTTGCCGCCAGTCCTGCTCGGCTCGTTGTCTGGATGTTCATCCGTGCCGGCAGGCAGCTGCACAGCGAACGGAGACGCTATTTCGGGTAGCTGGTATCGCACTTGGGGTGTGACCACTGTGCCGTATGGGTACCGCTCAGGCTATTACGGGCATGATGTACTCGGCACAGTCAAGCTTGAGGAGTTCGGTGAGTCGACCATTGGGAAACGCCGATATAGACCCGCCCCAGGGTGTGCCTGGTGCGCTCGCCGTTGCGCGCTCGCCCCTGGAATCGCAACGTCGCCGTCGAGGCCAAGGCGGCAATATGCCAGCAGGTGACCAGGGCCAAGGAACCGGCCAAGGCAGTCAAAGGAGCCGCCGGCAAGGTCCTCGGCAGCACTGGCGGCCCGGCTCTGGACCCAAGCCGTTTCTGGCTGAACAGGGCAAGGGCAATGCCGAAATCACCTTGCTGTGGTTCTTCATCGTAGGACCCATGGTCGCGGTCGCCGGCGCTGTACCGTTCGCCTGGGGCTGGGGCCTAACTTGGCTCGATATCGCCATCGGTGCGGTGTTCTACACCGTCGCAGGACTCGGCGTAACAGGCGGCTTCCACCGTCTTTTCACGCACCGGTCCTACAAGGCCAAGCGCTGGCTCGAGATCACGCTGGCTACGGCCGCGTGTCTCTCGCTCGAGATGTCGCCGATCGGCTGGGTTGCCGAGCATCGCCGGCACCACCTCTTCAGCGACCAGATCGACGAGCACAACGAGACGCTCGACCCCCACTCGCCGTGGCGGTTCGGGACGACCAAGCGCGCTCTGGCGAAGGGTTTCCTCCATTCGCACATGGGCTGGCTGTTCAAGCGCGAACGCACGAACCCGGATCGTTTCGCCAAGGACATGGTCAACGACCCGGCGATGCAATGGCTGGACAGGCACTACGTCTACATCGTCGCCTCCAGCTTTGTTGCTCCGGCCATCCTCGGTGGGCTGATCTCTTGGAGTTGGCGCGGTGCCCTCACCGCCTTCTTCTGGGCAGGGCTGGTACGCGTGGCGCTGTTGCACCATGTGACGTTCTCGGTCAACTCGATCTGCCACATGATCGGCGACCGGCCGTTCGAGTCCGGCGATAAGGCCGCCAACTTCTGGCCGCTGGCCATCTTCAGCTTCGGCGAATCGTGGCACAACTCTCACCACGCCGACCCGAGCTGCGCGCGCCATGGCGTCATGAAGGGCCAGATCGACATCACCGCCCGCCTGATCTGGATCTTCGAGAAGCTGGGCTGGGCCTGGGATGTCCGCTGGCCGGACATGGAGAAGTTCAACAAGAGGCTGGCGGCGGCCTAACGCGGCTTCGACGTCCTCGCCGCGGCTAGCGTATATCTGTGTTTGCTGCCGCGACCGACGCATGGGCCGCTCATGCTGCGGGCATGCAGCGGCTTCTCGCGAGCTATCGGTCCATCCCTGAAACCGCCACGGTTCGGCTGGCCAAACCCACGTCGAACCTGTTCCGGGCGCGGGCCAAGAACACCGTCACGGGCCTGGACACATCGGGGTTGACGGGCGTCATCGCGGTCGACGCCGACGCCCGGACCGC
>DATCXA010000030.1:0-6660 GCA_036566085.1 Propionibacteriaceae bacterium | reverse complement strand
CGGCCATCGAGGCCGCCCTGCCACTCGGCGAGCTGGGCCAGGTAAGGGTTACCGCCCTGCCACCGAATCCAGCTGTTGGGCGGAGGAGTGTCTTAGCGGTTGTGGCCGGTTCGGGGCTCGCCAGGGCTGTTGCTTCGCTCGGCGGTGTGCCGTTGCTCAGCGCTGGCGGTGACCTGACAGTCGACCGGCTGAGGAGCGCCGCGGAACAAGTCTGTGGTGATTTGGTGATCTTGCCAAACGGCACCGAGAACCTGCAGCGGGCCAACGACGTAGCCACGGAGCTACGACGCGCGGGACGCCGGGTCGGCATTATTCCTACGGTTGCTCAGGTGCAAGGGCTGGCTGCGATGGCCGTGCATGAGCCGTCGGCGGACTTTGACTCCGCTGTCGTGGCCATGAGCACCGCTGCAGGGCATGCCCGGCATGGCGCTGTCACTATCGCCGAGAGCGCCGCAATGACTATGGCTGGACGGTGTGAACCGGGCGATGTGCTTGGTGCCGTCGAAGGAGACGTCGTTGTCATCGGGACATCGATGACCGAGGTCGCCTGGCAGGTACTGCAGCGACTAGCCAGCGCCGGCGGAGAGCTATTGACCTTGGTCCGCGGGATCGATGCCGATGATGACTTGTTATCTGATCTCGCGGCTCGAGTGCCGGAACGATTTCCCACTATCGAGGTTGAAGTGGTCGACGGCGGTCAGGGGCGCTACCCCCTGTTACTCGGACTGGAATGACCACGCTCAAACTGGTCGGTTCGCCGTGGCGCAGCGACACATTTCGCCGACTGTCGACTCGCCTTGAAAACATTCTCGGCTCCAAGACTGCGAAGCTTTTCGAGCCGTTGAAGGTCTTCACGGTCGGCGATCTCATGCGGCTGGTACCGCGCCGCTACTTCTCGGGCACCGAGCTGAGCGACCTCTCGGTGCTTCGGGACGGTGAGGAAGTCGCGGTAATGGCAGAGGTGGTGGATGCCAAAACCTTCAATCTTGATGATCGTCCCTACGTTCGGGCCCGGAGCAAGCCGCGACTCGAGGCCACCATCACCGATCGTCGTGGGAACGTGGTCTGCACTTTCTTCGGGCAGCCGCGACTGATCCGTTACTGGCAAGACCAGTTGCACCCGGGCGCCAGAGGGATCTTCGCCGGCAAGGTGACGAGGTTCAACGGCAGACTGCAGCTGGCACATCCTGACTTCGTCATCGTCAATGAGCACGGTGACGTGATCGGCGGAACAAGACGCAACGCTGCCTTGGCCTCGGCCTCCAATCTCCCCCTTGTCGGGCTTTATCCGTTGACCGCCAAGCTGCGCACCTGGACTATCGCCGAATGCGCCGCACTGGCACTGGACTCACTGGCGGGGATCGAGGATCCACTGCCAGAGCGGGTTCGCGAGGCGGCTGAGGTGATGGATCTAGAGTCGGCATTCCGAGCCGTCCACCAGCCGACTGACAAGACGGTGATCAGCGAGGGTCGGCAGCGGTTGCGGTTCGATGAGGCATTCGCCCTGCAGCTGACCATGGCGTACCGGCGAGCCGACGCGGCGTCGCACCGAGCGGTGCCCCGCACCCGACGCTCCGGCGGCCTGCTCGACGCCTTTGATGAGCGATTGCCGTTCGTCCTCACTGAAGGCCAGATCGCGGTAAGCGAGGAAATCATGATCGAGCTCGGCCGCGACCGGCCTATGCAGCGGCTGCTGCAAGGGGAGGTCGGGTCAGGCAAGACGCTCGTTGCGCTGCGAGCGATGCTGGCGGTGGTTGACGCAGGCGGCCAGGCTGCACTGTTGGCGCCAACCGAGGTGCTGGCTGCTCAGCACTACCAGACGATCACTCGAATGCTTGGCGAGCTGGCCAGCGGCGGCACTCTGGGGGCGCCGGAGCAGGCGACTGGCGTCGTACTGATCACTGGCTCCTCATCGGCTGCGCGGCGTCGCGAGGCGACGCTCCAAGCGGCATCGGGTGCTGCCGGAATCGTCATCGGCACTCATGCCTTGCTCAGCGCCGACGTTCAGTTCGCCGACCTCAGCCTGGTGGTCGTTGACGAGCAACACCGATTCGGGGTTGAGCAGCGGGCAGCGTTGAGCGCCAAGGCGGACCCTCGCCCACATGTCCTGGTAATGACAGCGACTCCCATTCCGCGGTCCGTGGCTATGACCGTCTTTGGTGATCTTGAGACCTCCACGCTGCGCGAGATTCCAGCCGGGCGAGCCGAGGTGAGCACCGTTGTCGTCGACACCGTTCGTCAGGCCTCTTGGGTACAGCGGGTCTGGCAGCGGGTTGTAGAAGAGGTGGGCCAAGGCCGTCAGGCGTACGTGGTCTGTGCCCGCATTTCCTCCGCGGGTTCGACCGGCGCGGATGCGGAGAACCTTGATGTCGACAGTGATGCCGCGCCGGCAGTTGCAGTCGAGGATCTGTTCCAAGAGTTGAGCAGCGGGCCGCTTGCCGGCCTGCGTGTCGAGATGCTGCACGGGCAGTTGCCAGGCGATGCGAAGGACGCGGTGATGAGCCGGTTCGCCGCCGGCGAGATCGATGTATTGGTCTCGACAACCGTGATCGAGGTAGGTGTGGACGTACCCAACGCAGCGGTGATGGTCATTCAGGACGCGGACCGTTTTGGCATCTCCCAGTTGCATCAGCTGCGCGGCCGAATTGGACGAGGCGCACATCCCGGAGTCTGCCTACTGCTGACAACGGCAAGCGATGACAGCACAGCGCGGCAGCGTCTGGACGCCGTGGCCGCGACCCGCGATGGCTTCGCTCTTGCCGAGGTTGATCTGGAACAGCGTCGTGAGGGAGACGTGTTGGGCGCGACTCAGTCGGGGAGCCGATCGAGTCTGAAGCTGCTGCGGGTGCTGCGAGATGCCGATCTGATCGCGCAGGCCCGCACCCTCGCTGAGCAGTGCATCGCACAGGATCCTGAGCTCAACGATCCGTGCTTGGCCGACATAGTGCTCGACATGGAGATGGACGCGGCGGGGGACTGGTTGGAACGCACATGAGCAAGAGCCGGATTATCGCTGGTTCGAGACGAGGTCAGCGGATCGCAATGCCCTCCGGTGAACGCACTCGCCCGACTACCGATCGCGTGCGGGAGGCGTTGTTCTCAGCCATTGCGGCCTGGCTCGGCACTTCGGCCGAACCAGCCGAGCGCTCACTGGCCGGCCTGGCCTTCTGCGATCTCTACGCTGGCTCAGGCGCTGTTGGCTTGGAAGCGGCCAGTCGTGGCGCCAGTCCGGTGCTTCTGGTCGAGCGTGATCCGCGTACGGCTCAGGTCGCCAGAGGCAATTCCGAAGCACTCGGGTTGATCGTCGAGATCGCCACCATGTCGGTGGAGCAGGTGCTTCGCCGGCCTCCGGCTCAGCCCTTCGACGTAGTGTTCGCTGACCCGCCGTATGACTTAGGCACATCGACTGTCAGCAGCCAACTGGAGCAGCTAGTGACCAACCGCTGGGTCGGCGCAGATTCATTGATCGTTGTCGAGCGTTCGCGACGGTCGCAGGATGTGGTGTGGCCGGTCCGGGCTGCGCAGCGGTGGAATCGCACTTACGGTGAGACAGTCCTGTCTTTCGGGTCGCTCGAGCCAGGGGCCCGCAGTCACGCAGAGGGGGAGCTGTGACACGGGCTGTCTGTCCGGGGTCCTTTGATCCTGTCACGCATGGGCATCTCGATGTGATCCAGCGAACCGCTCGGGTCGTCGACCACGTAACGGTCGCGGTAGGCACCAACATTTCAAAAAATGCACTCTTCACTCCAGATGAGCGTGTCGAGATGTTGACTGAGGAATGTGCGCAGTGGGGCAACGTCGAGGTGACACTCTTCGGTGGTCTACTGGTCGACTTCTGTACGACCAACGACATCGATGTGATTAGTAAGGGCTTGCGCGCCACCGACTTCGGCTACGAGCTTCAAATGGCCCAGATGAACCGGCAGCTGACCGGAGTCGACACCATCTTCTTGCCGACCGCGCCACAATGGGCTTTCGTATCTTCATCCTTGGTTCGCGAGGTGGCGACCTTGGGCGGCGACGTCAGTTCCTTCTTGCCAGCAAAGATTGCCGAGCGCACTATGGCTCGAGTGGCATCTCGCAATGCGGGAGCAGGCAACCAAATGTGAAAGACGTTTGAGCTGAGCGACACTGGGGAATAAGGGGACACTCGAAAAAAAGGGGGACGAGCGTGGCGGTTCTGGGGGTTGGACCATCCATGGTTGGACGGGATTCGGCTGAACAGAAGCTGGCGTACTTACGTGAGGTCATCGCCAACGCGCGTGCGATGCCGATGTCTGCATCGTGCGTCATCAATCGCGGTGAAGTGCTAGCCGCGATCGACGATGTCATCGCGAATCTGCCGGACGAGATCGCCGAGGCGCAGCATGTCATCGACATGGCCGCGTTCAAGATCGCAGAAGGCGAGGCGGAGGCGGGCCGGATCCTGGCTGAGGCCCGCGATCATGCGGCCAATCTGGCGCAGCACAGTGAGGTAGTGCGGGTGGCAGAGCAGATTGCTGCTGGGATGCGAGCTGAGGCCGACGACGAGGCAGCCGCCTTGCGTCGTGAGACCGATGAGTTCATCGACGCGCGGATGGCGAGCTTCGAATCGGTTCTGCACAAGACGGTCAGTCAGGTGCGGACAGCACGTGCCCGGCTCGCCGAGCGCAGCGGCTTGGATGCAGGTGACACCATGCGGCTGGACAGGCGCGTGCACGGGGAGTAGCCGTTTGGCGGTCGGACCTGCCTGGTAGCTCCAGCGTTCTGGGACAGCGTTTTTGTCACTGGGGCCTACTCACCGGTAGGGTTGGGCCTCGGTCGCGACGAGGATCGGGGCCGCTCGGCTTGGAAGGATTGCGATGAGTTCGCCGCATCGCCCGATGGACCCCCGCTCGGGCCTGGTCCTCGACACCCACGAACTGGGCCGTCGCGCGGGCGCAATGAAGGTGCTCCGGACATCCGTCGAGGCTCCTGCGGACCTGGGAATCGCCGTGATCGGCGTACCACCCGGATCACCAGTCGAGCTTGATCTTCGGCTGGAGTCGGTTGTCGAGGGAGTGCTGGTCACCGGCACTGCCACGGTTCAGGTTCGCGGCGAGTGCGTACGGTGCCTTGGGCAGATCTCTGATGAGCTGGAGGTCGAGATTCAGGAGCTGTACGTCTACCCGGGCGTCGAACTAGACAATGACCTCGCCAGCCGGCTACAAGGCGATCTGATCGACCTTGAGCCGGTGCTCCGCGACGCGGTGGTGCTCGATTTGCCATTCCAACCTTTGTGTCGGGATGACTGCGCGGGGCTCTGCGTCAAGTGTGGTGCCAACCTCAACGAGAACCCCAACCATCGTCACGAGTCCGATCTGGATCCCAGGTGGGCCGCCCTGAGGGGCCTTGAGGCTGGGGGCGGCGAATCTTACGATGTTGTAGAACCAGCCCCACGGGCAATGAAATTTCCGGGCCAGAGCGCCCGGAGGAACCAGGAGTGAAGTCGTGGCCGTTCCTAAGAGGAGAATGTCGCGCAGCAATACGCACCATCGCCGTTCCCAATGGAAGGCATCCGTGCCCGCGCTGGTGACCTGCGCAAACCCCGCCTGCCGCGAAAAGCACCTGCCTCATGTGGCGTGTCCGGCGTGCGGCCAATATGGACCTCGCACTGCCCGTCGACAGGTTCTCACATCCTGATCAGGTCAGAGGCGACTGCAATTCGCCTACCCGCGGGAGAGCTTCTGACCGAGCTCGGGATGAGTGTCGATCCCGAGCTTCTCGATCGCGCCTTGACTCACCGGTCTTACGCATACGAGCAAGGTGGCTTGCCTACCAACGAGCGTTTGGAATTCCTCGGTGACTCGGTGCTCGGTCTTATCGTGACCGAGCATCTCTTCGTCACCTACCCCGATCTGTCCGAGGGCCAGCTCGCCAAGTTGCGCGCCGCTGTGGTGAATTCTCGCGCGCTGGCCGACATTGCCCGCGACCTCGACCTTGGCTCTGTGATCCACCTCGGCCGCGGTGAGGAGAGCACTGGGGGCCGGGACAAGTCTTCGATCCTCGCCGACACCATGGAGGCTGTGATCGGTGCCGTGTTTCTGCAGCACGGCATCGATGCTGCGAGGGACCTGGTCCATCACTTGTTCGACCCCTTGATGGCGGAGGTGGCAACGCGCGGGGCCGGCCTGGACTGGAAGACCAGCCTGCAAGAGATCGCCTCCACGGCTGGCCTGGGCGTACCGGTCTATGACGTCGTGGAGTCCGGACCCGATCACGCTAAGACGTTCCAGGCCATGGTCAACATCGACGCCCACAGCTACGGGCCCGGTGCCGGCAGGAACAAGAAGGAAGCCGAGCAAAACGCGGCGGCCATCGCCTTCGCCGCTCTTAAGGGCAGCCGGGGCACCGGACCGGTCGCAGCGCGTTGATCCAGCCATGCCAAGTTGCTCGCTCCGCTCGCTGCGATCGCGCCTTGGGGCCCGCCTACTTCGTCGTCGCTTGAGGACGAAAAGCGTGTCCCCCCGCTCCTCCTCAGATCGGCGGGGCGCGATCGGTGCCCGAACTCCCTGAGGTCGAGGTGGTGCGCCGTGGCCTTGCCGCCAGCATCACCGGACGCACCATCATTGGCGTACAGGTGCTGCATCCGCGCCCGGTACGACGCCACTTGACAGGTCCGGCCGACTTCGAGTTGCAAGC
>DATCXA010000024.1:0-14637 GCA_036566085.1 Propionibacteriaceae bacterium | reverse complement strand
GGCTTCGCGCCCGGCTTCGCCTATCTGAGCTGGGGTGACTCCCGACTCGCCGCGCCTCGGCGTCGGGAGCCCCGCACATCCGTGCCAGCCGGAAGTGTGGCGCTGGCGGGTGAGTTCAGTGCCATCTATCCCCGCTCCTCGCCTGGCGGATGGCAGCTCATTGGCCATACCGAGACGATCGTCTTCGATGTTGACCGGGAACCGCCCGCGCTCCTGCACCCGGGCGTCGCGGTGCGCTTCGTCGAGGCATCCGGAGTGAGCGATGACGGCTGACCGAGCGCTTGAGGTATTGGCTACCGGACCGCTCACCCTGGTTCAAGACCTCGGCCGCGCGGGGTTTGCGGCAATCGGGGTTGGACGGTCGGGGGCCGCCGACAGAGAAGCTTTTCGGCTCGGTGCCCGGCTGCTCGCTCAGCCGTACACCGCGGCGGCACTCGAGGTGACCTTTGGTGGGTTGTCGATACGTGCCCATGGCGATCTTCAAATGGCGCTGACAGGCGCCCCAGCACCGGCAGCGATCGATGGTCGCACCGTCGGTTATTTCGGGCCCTTCGCTCTTGGCAACAGCCAGGTGCTGACGCTGGGCACTCCTCAGGTTGGGCTGCGCAGCTACCTCTCGGTGCGCGGTGGCATAGCGGTGCCGCCGGTCCTCCAATCCCGAGCAACTGACACGCTTTCTAGCTTGGGCCCGCCGCCGGTACAGACCGGCGACATGCTGCCCGTCGGCCCGCCGCCCGCGGCGTTTCCGACCGTTGACGTCGCTCCAGCGCCGGCCTTGTCGGATGACATCCTCGTCCTTCATGCATTACGCGGCCCACGAGATGACTGGCTGGCCGACATGGACGCTCTTGCTAGCACAGAGTGGACGGTCTCGAGCCACAGTGACCGCGTCGGAATCCGGCTGACCGGCGAGCCATTGCAATATCACGCCAAGCGAATCGACCAGGAATTGCCGAGCGAAGGCGTGGTTCCCGGCGCCATCCAGGTTCCGTCGGGCGGGCAGCCTGTCGTCTTCCTCGCTGATCATCCGGTGACAGGCGGATATCCAGTTGTCGCGGTCGTCCTCGACGACGACATTGATCGGGCCGCCCAGGCGGTTCCCGGTCAGCAGCTTCGCATCCCCCTGGTCCGAGAGAGACCTTAGAGCGAAGTGGTCGGAATCGACAGATGATCAGGACGGCGTGGTGGGGTTTATGACCACTTTCACAACTGGAATTGCGTGTTGCCATCAGGTGAAATTCCCGGCGTGGCTCTCGCCTTTGGCCCCTCTCCAGTCGTACCGTCGAGATGCGGGGACGCAGCAAGGCGGGCCCGCCCGGGAGGCGATGCATGCACCGTCACTCGACGGGCAGCGAACTGGCCAAGCTCGCTGTCAGTCATCCACCCCGGCCATCCACGTAACGGTGGGGCCGGGCGCGGATCGCGTACGGCCCCCAAGAAGGGCAGTCCTGTGTCTTCTTCATCAAGCCGTCGCACCTATGTCATCGACACCTCCGTCTTGCTGAGTGATCCGCATGCCATGCGGCGTTTCGACGAGCACGATGTGGTGCTTCCTGTTGTGGTGATCAGTGAGCTCGAGGGCAAGCGCCATCACAATGAGCTGGGCTACTTCGCTCGTACCGCGCTTCGCCACCTGGACGAGCTGCGCATCACTTACGGTCGTCTTGATGCCCCTGTTCCGGTCAACAATTTCGGTGGAACCATTCGTGTGGAGCTGAACCACACCGATCCTGGGGCGCTGCCCGACGGCTTCCGCCTGGGCGACAACGACTCTCGCATTCTGGCCGTCGCGCTCAATCTTGCCGCCGAGGGATCCGCCGTCACGCTGGTTTCGAAAGATCTGCCAATGCGGGTCAAGGCATCAGCAGTGGGCCTTAGCGCTGAGGAGTACCGCGCAGAGCTGGCGGTGGAGACCGAGTGGACCGGGATGAGTGAGATCGAAGTCGGTGGCGACGAAATCGACCGGCTGTACGAGCAGGGGTTGCTCGACTTGGACGAGGCTCGAGATCTGCCTTGTCATACGGGTGTCGTGCTGCTGAGTGGGACCGCATCGGCCCTTGGCCGGGTGATGCCGAGCAAAGAGGTCAAGCTGATCAAGGCTGACCGCGATGTCTTCGGGATCCACGGCCGCTCGGCAGAGCAGCGAGTGGCGTTGGATCTGTTGCAGGATCCCTCGGTCGGCATCATCTCCCTCGGTGGCCGGGCCGGAACGGGAAAGTCGGCCTTAGCTTTGTGCGCGGGACTTGAAGCGGTCTTGGAGCGACAGCAGCATTCCAAAGTCGTCGTCTTCCGTCCGCTGTATGCGGTGGGTGGCCAGGAACTCGGCTACCTGCCGGGTACCGAAGGCGAAAAGATGGCGCCCTGGGCCCAGGCCGTCTTCGATACCCTCGGCGCCCTCACCACCAAGACAGTCATTGAGGAAGTCCTGGCGCGCGGACTGCTCGAGGTGCTGCCGCTCACTCATATTCGTGGTCGCTCCCTGCACGATGCCTTCGTGGTCGTCGATGAGGCGCAGTCCTTGGAACGCAATGTGCTACTGACGGTGCTGAGCCGGATTGGGCAGGACTCACGGGTGGTGTTGACTCACGACGTTGCGCAGCGGGACAACTTGCGGGTGGGCCGGCACGACGGCGTAGTCGCGGTGGTAGAGAAGCTCAAGGGCCATCCGCTATTTGCTCACGTCACGCTGACGCGCTCCGAACGGTCTCCGATTGCGGCCCTCGTGACCGAGATGTTAGAAGATGTTGCGGTCTGAGCCTGCTTCGACGAATTAGGCATCGAAAAGATCTCAAGATGATGACATTTGGATAACGACATGTGGCATCGTATCCCCCGTGCGTCGACTCGCTCAGCATGCCATAGTCGGGGTTGGCTTCTCAGCGTTTGTCGCAACAGCAGCGGTCGCTGGACTGAGTAGTCCCGGCGAACAGACCGCAGCCATTGCAGTGCCTGCCCCCATCGTTGCCCTTTCTACGTCCTCAAGCGCCTCGGAGGTTACGGCCGCTGACGACCGCGCCGCTGAACGTGCGGCGGCCAAGACACGCGACAATCGCGAGGCGGCCCGGGCGCAACTGATTGCAGCGAAGCACGCGGCCAAACGTGCGAAATCTTTGGGTTTGGAGACCAAGGCAATCGCCGCCCAGCAGGCCAAAATCAAGGCTGAGATAGCGGCCGCTGCCAAGCGGGCGGCTGAGGAGAAGGCTGCCCGGGAGCGGGCATTGCGGAACCGTGGCTACGAGCCGGGGGTCACCGATCCAAAGGAAATCGCTCGGCAGATCCTGAATAACAAGTTCGGCTATGGCTTAAGTCAGTTCGATTGCTTCAACAACATCATCATGCGGGAGAGCATGTGGCGAATAAACGCCACTAACCCAAGCTCCGGCGCGTACGGCATCCCTCAGGCGCTGCCCGGCTCGAAGATGGCGAGTGAGGGAAGTGACTGGCGGACCAACCCGGCAACCCAGATCATCTGGGGCATTAAGTACATGAAAGACCGTTACGGCAGTCCGTGCGGCGCCTGGAGCTTCAAGAGGGCGAACGGCTGGTACTGAGATGAGCGCTCGCGCATGCAGCTCAGCTGGGCCGACGAGTCATAGCGAGAACGTCCAGAGCGGCGTCCAGCTGTTCCTCAGTTAGCCTGCCGTTGCTGATGTAGCCGTTCTCAATGACGACCTCGCGAATCGTCTTGCCTTCCTTGAGCGCCTGCTTGGCGACGGCGGCGGCATTCTCATAGCCGATGTAGCGGTTCAGCGGTGTAACGATCGACGGTGAGGATTCGGCAAGCCTCCTGCAATGCTCAACATTTGCCTTGATGCCCATCACGCAGCGATCGGCGAGCAGCCGGCTCACGTTGGCAAGCAACTGGATCGACTCCAGCAAGTTGCGGGCCATCACTGGGAGCATCACGTTGAGCTCGAAGTTGCCACTCGCGCCGGCGAATGCGACGGCGGCGTCGTTGCCGATCACCTGGACGCAGACCATCATTGTCGCCTCGCAGATCACCGGATTGACCTTCCCCGGCATGATCGAAGAGCCTGGCTGCAGGTCAGGCAGCGAGATTTCGCCGAGTCCGGCGCGAGGACCGGAGCCCATCCAGCGCACGTCGTTGGCGATCTTGTAAAGGCTAACCGCGATGGTCCGCAATACACCCGACGCCTCGACGAGCCCGTCCCGAGCACCCTGCGCTTCGAAATGATCACGAGCCTCGGTGAGCGGCAGACCAGTTTTTTCCACGATCATGGAGATCACAGATTCTGCGAAGCCTGGTGGAGTGTTGATTCCCGTGCCAACGGCGGTCCCACCAAGCGGCAGCTCAGCAACTCTCGGCAAAGCTGCATCCACCCGCTCGATGCCGTGACGAATCTGAGCGGCATAACCGCCGAACTCCTGGCCGAGGGTAACCGGAGTGGCGTCCATCAAGTGAGTACGACCACTCTTGACTACCTCGGCAAACTCGGTGGCCTTCAGGCTGAGCGCGTCAGCCAGATGACGCAGCGCCGGCAGCAGGCTGAAGACCAGGTGGTAAGTCGCGGCAATGTGAATAGCGCTAGGAAAGACGTCGTTGCTCGACTGGGACGCATTCACGTGATCGTTGGGGTGTACGGCCTCGCCCAGCTGTGCGGTGGCGAGGGAAGCGATCACCTCGTTGGCGTTCATATTGCTCGAGGTGCCAGACCCGGTCTGGAAGACATCAAGCGGAAACTCACTGTCGTACCGGTTTTCCGCAACCTCGCTCGCGGCCTTCGCGATCGCGTCGGCATGCTCCTGGCTAAGAATTCCGAGCTTGGCGTTGGTCTTGGCCGCGGCCTCCTTGATCAGCCCCAAAGCTCCGATCAACTCCGAGTTGATCGGGATGCCAGAGATCGGAAAGTTTTCGACGGCGCGCTGAGTCTGGGCCTTCCACAGGGCCTTGGCAGGCACCTTCACCTCGCCCATGGTGTCGTGCTCTATGCGATGTTCTGCACTATCGGTTGGGGCATCCGTTGGGGCTCTATCGGTGCGGGCCGCATCAATTGGCTGTGTCATGGGCACATTCTTACCTAGCCTCGGGATGGGAGTGATTTGCCCTGGAGATCGTATAGATCGTGTACGGGAGCCTGCGCTCGCCTCGCGAGGTGTCGACGATGTGCTCTCGTGCCGATGGTGCGATTCTTTGCAGCACCGCTAGTAGCGCGGATGAAGGATGTTGGCACCAGATGGCCAGAGTGCCGCCAGCGGTGAGCTGACCGTACGCCGCGCGGAGACAGGTCGCTGTGTACAGCGCCTGATTTTCGCTGTGGATCAAGAAATCCGGCCCGTTGTCCACGTCGAGCAGGATCGCGTCCCACGGTCCAACAGGTTCATGGGACACGCCCTCCAGGACGAGCCTGACATCTCCGGCATGCAGGCTGACCCGTGGATCAAATGCAGCCGCCGCGAGCGTCGAAGTGAGACCTTGGTATGCCCAGTCGATCAAACACTGCTCGATTTCCACTACATCGATGATGTCGACGGCCCTGGCTGAAACCGCGGTGATGGTGTAGCCCAAACCAAGGCCGCCGACCAATACCCGCCCCGCGCGACCGGTCGGCAGTGCGAGCACAGCTAGCAAGCGCTCGGTTGAGGTTTCGCTGCTATCCATAGCGAACGCGCCGTTGACAATCAACTCCTCAACACTGCGCCCGTCACTGAGTCGGCGGCGCAGTACGACTTCTCCTCGCGGCCCCCCGCTGCGGGCGATCGTCTCGATGTCTCCATGTTTCTTGCTCCGCTCGCTGCGCTCGCTGTGTCTAATGGCTCGCTCCACTCGCTCTGCAATCAAACTTGCGCGGTCTGTGAAGATTGTGGCGTGGCGCGTACAACAAGGCAGGCGACAGCGGGCGACATGATCCGCTCGCTCGCCTTGCTCTTGATTCCGCTAGTGGTGATCACGATCATCCTCACCAATGTCCCAGATGACCACCCTGTCAAAGAGGTCGACTGGAAACCGGTGCTCGCCACGGCTCGAAAGGAGGCTCCATTCCAGGTCCTCGCACCCACGAACCTTCCTGACGGCTGGCGCGCCACCCGGGTCGCCTGGGTGCCACAAGGTAGACCGTATCTAAACGGCGAGGCGTCCCCGCGCAATCTCTGGCAGCTCGGATTTCTGACCCCGGATGATGTCTTTATCGATCTCAATCAGGGTGATCTGCGACCTCAGGACATGGTTGATCAGCAGTCTCGGGCCGGCACACCGGATGGAAGCAGTGTTGTCGCAGGCCAGACCTGGCAACGGCTGGTCAGTCCCGATGGTCGAACAAAGTCGCTTGTGTTGCGTGCCCCAAATGTCACCACCGTGATAACCGCCGACCTCCCCTATGAGGCGTTGGAGGCGTACACCTCAACCCTCTCCAGCAGCGGCTGAGTATCGGCCAGCTCAGGTCTTCTCTGCCTGTTCCTGCTGTCGAGCGGCCTCGATCTTTGTCTTGGCGCCGTCCAGCCAGGTCTGGCAGATGGTGGCCAGCTGCTCGCCACGCTCCCACAGTGCCAAGGACTCCTCCAGCGGAACACCACCCGATTCAAGCCGCTGCACAATGGTGATCAGCTCCTCGCGCGCCTGCTCGTAGCTGAGCGTCTCGGGGCTGGATCCAGAATCCGTCATGACGCTGCTCGCCGTCTCAATTCGAGCACCTCGACCGTCAGCTGGCCATGGGCTAACTGCGCCGCCAACTCCTCTCCAGTCTGAACCTCATCGACCGATCGGACGGCGGCGCCTTCTGGATTGAGCAGGATGGAGTAGCCGCGGTCGAGCGTGGCCTGCGGAGACATTGCACGCACCCGCGCCAGGTGGTGGTCAACTAGGGCCGATTCGCGTTCGACGGTCGTCGCGATGGCGCGATTGGCACGATGCCTAAGCTCGGAAAGCTGCTCATAGCGCCGGCCAAATGTGGCCGTCGGATCCATGAGCACTGGGCGGGAGCGCAGTGCATTGAGAAACTCTTGCTGCCGGCCGACCAGCCCCGAGACGGCCTGGAGCATTCGTTGCCGAGCCTGATGTACTCGAGCCTTTTCATCGGCGACATCGGGCACCACTCGCTTCGCGGCATCGGTTGGTGTCGAGGCGCGGTGATCGGCGACCAGATCAAGGATGGGGCTGTCAGATTCGTGGCCGATCGCGCTCACCACTGGCGTACGAGAAGCGGCAACAGCTCGGATCAGACCTTCGTCAGAGAACGGCAGCAGGTCCTCAACCGAACCGCCCCCGCGAGCAACGATGATCACCTCGACGTCGGGATGCCGGTCCAGTTGCTGCACCGCATTGATGAGTTGTTCACAAGCTTGTGGTCCTTGAACGAGCGCGTAACGGGCGATTATCCGAACCGCCGGCCACCGTCGACGCGCGTTCTCGACAACGTCGCGCTCGGCCGCACTACCTTCTCCCGTGACGAGGCCGACGGCCCTCGGCAGGAAGGGCAATGACTTCTTCAGGGACAGGTCGAAAAGTCCTTCCGCCTGGAGCAAACGCTTGGTCTGCTCCAGGCGGGCCAACAGGCGGCCCTCTCCAATCGGAGTGATGGCGTCACAAGCAAAAACGAAGCGGCCCGAGCTCTCGAAGAACGTCGGTTTGATTCGAGCTACGACGGTCGCGCCCTCGGTCAACGGTCCAGCCGCATCCAGGGTTATCGGCGATGTGGTCACTGAGACCGAAACCTCAGCGAGCTTGTCGCGCAAAGTCAGGAAAATCGTGCGCGTGCCCGAGCGCCGGTTGATCTCGATTAGTTGCGCTTCAACCCACACCGCTCCTAGCCGTTCCACCCAGCCGCGTACCGCGCGTGCGATTACTCGCAGCGGTTGCGGGTGCTCAGGTGAGGATTCCAAAGTCACCCCGCGAGCGTAGTACCGCCCGCTGCCGTTATCGGGACCTACACTGACCCGGTGACTGAGAGTGGCCGCGCAACCGCATCTAGCCCTTTAAAAGAGGGTCGGCAGCGGCAAGTTGTCTTGGCGGCGCCGCGTGGATATTGCGCCGGTGTCGATCGCGCGGTGATCACCGTCGAGAAGGCGTTGGATACTTACGGGCCGCCGGTGTACGTACGCAAACAGATTGTGCATAACCGGCATGTAGTCGAGAACCTGGAGCATCGGGGCGCCATCTTCGTAGCGGAGCTTGATGAGGTTCCGCAGGGCTCTACGGTGGTGTTCTCAGCACACGGCGTGTCGCCGGCGGTGCAGCAGGAGGCTAAAGACCGAGGGCTCAAGGCGATTGACGCGACCTGCCCGCTGGTCACCAAGGTGCACCATGAGGCCCGCCGGTTCGCGCGTGACGACTTAGAGATCTTGTTGATCGGACACGCGGGACATGAGGAGGTGGAAGGGACCACAGGTGAAGCGCCGGCGCACATTACGCTCGTGCAGTCACCCGATGATGTTGATCAGCTCGAAGTTCATGATCCGTCACGACTGGCCTGGCTCAGCCAAACCACCTTGAGTGTCGACGAAACATTGGAAACCGTTAATCGGCTCCGAGAGAAGTACCCACTTTTGCAAGATCCGCCGAGCGACGACATCTGTTATGCAACACAAAACCGGCAGCTCGCGATCAAGCAAATCGCCGCCCACAGCGACCTCGTCATCGTTGTTGGCTCGGCAAACTCATCGAACTCAGTTCGTCTGGTCGAAGTCGCACTGGAGGCGGGAGCCAAAGCTGCTTACCGGATCGACAATGCAACCGAAATCGATCCCAGCTGGCTTGATGGCGTTGACTCGATTGGTGTCACCAGTGGAGCATCCGTTCCGGATGATCTTGTGCAGGGCGTCTTGGATTACCTGGTGAACCAGGGCTTTCCTGTCGCCCGCGAAGAGCGCCTTACAGAGGAGTCGCTAGTCTTCGCGCTCCCGCCAGAACTGCGCAAAGATCTTCGCAAGGATGCCATCAACGATTAGTAGTTCGGATCGCCCTGAAAACGCATCACCAGTGAACTTGCCCACGCCCAGAACCGGCGAAAGCAGCACGTTGGTGATGCAGATTCAGGGTCTCGGCGAGAACTCAGGATGATTGAGCCGCTTCGTCCGGCGCAGCCGAAGTTTCCTCGATCAATTCCGGCAATTCCGGGTCCGGCCGGTAAAGTTCGGCAGCCTCTGGCATGATCGCCGGCCGGCGTCGACTGCGGCGACCGACCATCGGTTCCACCCGTACCGCGTCATCAACCAGCTCCGAGGCCTGGATCTGGCGTACGGGCTCATCGATCTGGGTTGGCCCTGGCAGTTCCTTCTCGCTGACCTTCAGGTCACGGAACTTGCGTGCTCGGACCAGCACCGTCCCTTCCACTGTCGCAATGGTTTCGTTGTAGGCATTCACCGAGCTACGCAATGCCCGGCCCAGCTTGTCAAAGCGGTTGCCCAACAGGCCCAACTTCTCGTGCAACTCGCGACCGAGCCGGAACACTTCGGCCGCGCTCTCAGCGAGAGCCGCCTGACGCCAGCCGTACGCCACTGCACGCAGCATGCCGATCAGCGTGGTGGGTGTGGCAAGCACGACATCACGCGCGGCGGCGTAGTCATACAGGTCGGGGATTTGGTCAAGAGCGGTAGCGAAGAACATCTCGTTCGGCAAAAAGAGCACAACGAACTCAGGCGTCTCTGCCGCCTTCCAATATTGCTTGGAGGAGAGCTGATCGATATGCGTCCGAACGTTGCGCGCGTAGCGTCCGAGAGCTTCGGCCTTGAGCTGTGGATCGTCGGTCTCAGCCGCTTCCAGGAACGAATTGAGTGGCACCTTCGCATCGACGAACACGTGTTTGCCCTCGGACAGATTGACCCGCATGTCTGGCCGTAGCACTCGGTCGTCGTCTTTGGTGGTGTACTGAAGATCAAAATCGCAGCGTTCGATCATGCCGGCGAGCTCAGCCACTCGCTTGAGCTGGGTTTCGCCCCAAGAGCCCCGAATCTGCGGCTTTCTCAAGGCATTCACCAGGGCAGCAGTCTCGCGCCGCAACGTCTCGCCGGTCTGTTGCACGTAGCTGACCTGGGAGCGCAGTTCTGCCGACATGGCGGCCCGCTCCTTCTCCACCTCGGTAAGGCGGGAGTTGAATCTTTCCAGGCTTTCCCTGACCGGACTCATAAGCTGCTCTGTTGCTTTGAGCCGTATTTCCGCCTGAGCGTCGGCGGCCTGACCCTGGCGGTCGAGGGTCTGAGCAGAGAGCACCCGGAAGTGGTTGATCATCGATTCCCGATCAGCGGAGATCTCTCGTACCCGATCGAGAGCGGCGTCGCGTTGCGCGATCGCCCGGGCCACCTCCGCGGACACCTGGGCGGCCTCGGCCTGAGCCGCCGCTGCCTCGCTGCGCGCCTCCGCGATGTCACTCCGTGCCTGAGCTGCCTCTGTCCGGGCGTGCGCGGCTTCCGCACGTGCGGTGGCCGCTTCCCCATGCGACTGCGCGATCAACATCTGAGTATGCGCTGAGTCAGCGTACTGGCGGGCACGCGCGATCATCCAGCCAGCGATGCTCCCAAGTAAAAGTCCGGCGAGCAGGCCACCGATCAGCACAATGACCGTCACACCATCCATGGACACGATCTTGCCGGGGCACGACGACAAAACCTCGTAGGCAGCTCCGAGAGCGACGCCATTCACCAGCAGATCTACCCTGACGATCGTGACTTAGGTTAGAGCCATGTCTGCCGCGCTTGATCATGTCGCCGACTTGGCCACCTTCGTGGCGGCCTCGCCGTCTTCCCACCATGCTGTTTCCGAGAGCGCCCGTCGGCTAGCCACAGCGGGGTTTGCGGAGCAGCAGGAGTCTGCTGCTTGGAGCTCTGATCCGGGCGGTCATTACCTGGTACGCGACGGCGCACTCATTTCGTGGCGAATCCCGAGCAACGCAAGATCACTAATGCCGTTCCGTATCCTTGGCTCGCATACGGATTCGACAGGTTTCACGCTCAAGCCTAGGCCTGACATCAGTGCGTATGGCTGGCAGCAAGTCGGTATCGAGATTTACGGCGCTCCGTTGCTCAACTCCTGGCTTGATCGCGAACTTGGTTTGGCGGGTCGCCTTGTGCTGCGTGACGGGAGCACGTTGCTGGTACGCACCGAATCGATCATGCGCATTCCGCAGCTCGCAATACATCTTGATCGAAGTGTGAACGATGAGGGTCTCAAGTTGGACAAGCAAACCCACACCGTGCCGGTGTGGAGTGTCGGTCACCAGGGGATACAGGTTCTTGATCACGTAGCACAGGCCGCTGGCTGCTCCGCTGGCGATCTTGATGGTTATGACCTCAGGACGTACGACACCGCAGCGCCGGCGATCTTTGGCCCGCATCAAGAATTTCTCGCCTCCGGGCGGCTGGACAACCTGTGCAGCATGCACGCGAGCATCGTCGCCTTGATCAACGCAACTGAGAGCGATGTGATCCAGATGGTCGCAGCGTTTGATCATGAAGAGCTAGGCAGCGCCTCCCGCAGTGGGGCGTCTGGACCGCTGCTTGTCGATATCCTGACTCGGATTTCCGCTGGTCTTGGAGCCACACTCGATGAGCGGTATCGGTCGCTGGCACAGTCGTTTTGCCTATCGGCGGATACCGGTCACGCGATCCATCCGAACTATCCCGGCCGGCACGATCCGGTCAACCAGCCACTACTGAACTCCGGGCCGCTGCTCAAGATCAATGCGAACCAGCGTTATGCGACTGACGGTCGAGGTGCCGCTCTATGGCGGAGAATCTGTCGCTCGGGCGGGATCGGTACCCAGGAGTTTGTCTCCAACAATGCGATGCCGTGCGGCTCCACCATTGGACCGCTAACGGCGACTCGGCTCGGCATCACCACAGTCGATGTCGGCATTCCTCTGCTCTCGATGCACTCCGCTCGGGAATTGGCTGGCACCGAGGATCCGCTCGCTTTGACGCGTGCCATGGAGCTCTTCCTCGCTGCTGAAGATTGAAACACGCCCTAGGCTTGTCGCCCGTGGCACTCACGATCGGCATCGTCGGGCTTCCGAATGCAGGCAAGTCGACGTTGTTCAACGCATTGACCCGCAACGATGTTCTGGCCGCCAGCTATCCGTTTGCCACGATCGATCCGAATATCGGGGTAGTCGGCGTGCCAGACCCACGTCTGACAGTCCTGGCAGAGCTTTTCGATTCCGAGCGCACGGTGCCGGCCACCGTGAACTTCGTCGATATCGCGGGCATCGTTCGGGGGGCAAGCAAGGGCGAAGGCCTGGGCAACGCCTTCCTGTCCCACATTCGTGAGGCGGATGCCATTTGCGAGGTGACGCGGGTGTTCACCGATCCGGATGTCACTCACGTCGATGGCGCGGTCAACCCCACTAGCGACATCGAGACCATCGAAACAGAGTTGATCTTGGCCGATTTGCAGACGATCGAGAAGGTGCTGCCTCGGCTGGAGAAAGAAGCCAGGATCAACAAGGACAAGGCCGTGGGCCTTCGGGCTGTTAAGCAGGCGCAGGAAGTGCTGGACAGCGGACGCACGATCTTCGCTGCAGGCCTCGACCGCGGACCGCTCCGTGATCTTTTCCTGCTTACCGCAAAGCCCTTTCTTTACGTTTTCAACTGCGACTCTGATGAACTGACCGACGAGGCGCTCAAGCAGCGGCTCGGTGCACTTGTCGCGCCGGCCGAGGCAATCTTTCTCGACGCCAAGATCGAATCCGAATTGGTTGAGATGGAGCCTGATGAGGCGCGGGAGTTCCTTGCTGAGATGGGCATCGTCGAGCCGGGCCTGGACATCTTGGCTCGCGTCGGCTTCGACACGCTCGGCTTGCAGACGTTCCTGACAGCAGGTCCGAAGGAGTCACGAGCCTGGACCATCCGTAAGGGTGCGACAGCTCCCGAGGCGGCGGGCGTCATCCACACAGATTTTCAAAAGGGCTTTATTAGAGCCGAGGTCGTCTCGTTTGATGATCTTGTCGCCGCCGGCTCGATACAGAATGCCCGAGCCAAAGGAAAGATGCGGTTGGAAGGCAAGGATTACGTGATGGCGGAGGGCGACGTCGTGGAGTTTCGGTTCGCACCAACCTCGACTGGGGCTCGGTGAGTCGCATCACCTCGGATGCAGGCACATGCGAAGCAACTCAGCAAAGCTGATGCTGACCGCCGGCGTCATTAGATCTTGGTCCAGGCCTCGGCCAGCACGTATCGCAGGATTTGCTCTATCTCATCGAACTCGGCCTGACCACAGATCAGCGGGGGAGCGACCTGGACCACCGGATTGCCGCGATCATCGGTGCGGCAGTAGAGGCCGTTCTGGAATGTGGCGTTTGCCACGTAACCGCGCAGCACTCTTTCAACCTCTTCCGCGGTCAAGGTTTCTTTGGTCGCTTTGTCCTTTACCAGCTCAACGGCATAGAAGTAGCCATCACCGCGTACGTCGCCAACGATCGGCAGGTCGTAAAGGCGCTCGAGGGTGTGGCGGAAGCTGTTCTCCTGCCGAAGCACATTGCCGAAGAGATCCTCACGCTCAAAGATGTCCAAGTTGGCCAGGCCAACAGCGCATGACACCGGGTGTCCGCCAAAGGTGTAGCCGTGCGGGAAGGCCGTGTTCCCATGGCCGAAAGGCTCGAAAATGCGGTCAGAGATGATCGCCGCGCCGAGCGGCGAATAGCCTGAGGTCAACCCCTTGGCCGTGGTAATGATGTCGGGCTGATAGCCGTACTTCTGCGCACCGAACATGGTGCCCAACCGCCCGTACGCGCAAATAACCTCATCCGATACCAGTAACAAGTCGTACACATCGCAGATCTCCCGCAATCGCTCGAAATAGCCAGCAGGAGCGGGAATGCAGCCGCCAGCGTTCTGCACCGGTTCGATGAAAACGGCCGCAACGCTGTCCGGCCCTTCTTGGAGGACTGCTTCCTCCACCCTGTTGGCTGCCCAGAGTCCAAACTGCTTCTCGTCGCCTGCCAACTCCTGTGGTGCGCGATAGAAATCCGTGTTGGGTACCCATGTGCCTCCGGGTACCAGCGGTTCGAAGGGAAGTCGGAAACCGGGCACACCAGTGATCGACAAGGCTCCGTGAGGTGTGCCGTGATAGGCCACGGCACGAGAGATCACCTTCGTCTTCGATGGCTTGCCGATGAGCTTGAAATACTGCTTCGCGACCTTCCACGCCGTCTCCACCGACTCGCCGCCGCCGCAAGAGAAGAAGACCTTGTTCAGATCACCTGGCGCCTCGGCTGCAAGCCGATCAGCTAGCTCGATCGCTGTTGGATGGGCATAGGACCAGATCGGGAAGAACGCCAGCTTGCGTGCTTGCACGGCTGCGGCCTCAGCGAGTTCAGCTCGTCCGTGCCCGGCCTGCACGGCAAACAGACCCGAGAGTCCATCAAGATACTTCCGCCCGTTGGTATCCCAGATGTACGCGCCCTCGCCACGCTCGATGGTTGGTACTGGCTTGCCGGCGAAGCTAGACATCCGGGTGAAATGCATCCACAGATGCTCAGCGGCGCTTGCCGAAGCAACTGATGTTGCGTCGTCGTTGCTGATCATGCTTGATGTGCTCATCGGGGTATCCCATTCAGTCGGTGCACAGGAAGGAGACGATCATCGGCAGGGTGGGCAAGATCGGCAACGGATCACTGCGGCGAAGTGATCGACAGCCGGAGCTATACACCGACCGTTGGGCGTAGTCGCCACGAGCAGGTCTGGCGCTCGATG
>DATCXA010000018.1:0-2712 GCA_036566085.1 Propionibacteriaceae bacterium | reverse complement strand
ATGTAGTACGAGGCGAGCTGAAGGCGGGAAGCCGCAGCGGTGTCCAAAAAGACGGTGACGTGCGGATGGAGCTGCAAAGCTGTGGCCGGCCACATCGCTGACACAGACCCCTCGACGAGCTGGTGGACAGCCTCCGCCTTTCCACGCCCGGCGGCGACGAGGACGACATGGCGCGCCTCGAGGACGGTGCCGATGCCCTGAGTCAGGCAGTGCTGGGGGACGGCCTCCACGTCTCCGCCGAAGAATCGAGCATTATCCCGGCGGGTCTGGCTGGTTAACGTCTTGATTCGGGTTCGGGAGGCGAGCGAGGAGCCGGGTTCGTTGAACGCGATATGGCCGTCGGTGCCGATTCCGACAATCTGTAGGTCGATGCCCCCGGCGTCAGCTATGGCTCGCTCGTACGCCTCGCAAGCACCTGCGAGGTCGTCGGCCAGCCCGTCCGGCCCAAGGACGTGGACCGGAACGATATCGACCTTGTCGACGAACTCGTCTCGGATGACGTTTCGGTACCGCTGCGGATGGTCTGCTGGCAGTCCCACGTACTCATCGAGCATGAACGCTCGAGCCTGCGCTAGCGACAAGGACCCCTGTGACACTCGACGACCCAGTTCGTCGTAGATGATCAGCGGGCTGGAACCCGTCGCAACGCCCAGGACGGCGTCTGGCCGGCGTCGTAGCAGTTCCTCAATCGCATCGGCTGCTAATTTCCCGGCTTCCTCCGGGGTTGTGCTGATGACAACTTCCATGTGTGCGGATCCTCCCCACTTGGATGTCAGGGGATCTGACCGTGCTCTGGTGCCGAACTGGGAACGGAGAGAAGCTCACGCTCCCACTCTCCGATCGGTCTGCCCTCGATCCAGACATCCCGTACGTGCCAGTCCTCCTCGAAGAGCACAGCGTCGGCCACGTAACCCGGCTTCAGGCTGCCAAACCGGTCTTCCACCCTGAGGATCTGAGCCGGGACGGCTGTGGCGGCTTCGACGGCTGCGAGAGGGGTCAGGCCTACATCCTTTATGGCACGGGAGACCGCGACATCCAACGTGAGTGTCGAGCCGGCGATCGCGTTTCCCGCGGTCAGCCGTGCGACGCCATCGGTCACATCAACGTCCAGGTCGCCGATCCGGTATCTCCCATCCCCGGCGCCAGCAGCCGCCATGGCATCGCTGACCAGGGCGACCCGCCCGGGAGCCAGTCGGCAGAGCATCCGAATGATCTCCGGCCGCACATGGACACCGTCATTGACAACCTCCAGCCAAGTACCGAGGTCCTCAACGAACGCGAATACTGGCCCGGGCGCACGATGATGCACGCCAGGCATCCCATTGAAGGCATGGGTGAGTAGGGTCGCCCCTGCCTCGATCGCGGCCCCAGTTTGTTCAAAAGTCGCGGCAGTGTGACCGACCGCTACGACGACGCCTGCCTCTCGCAGGATCCGCGCCGACTCGGCGAAGTGCGCCAGCTCCGGAGCCATTGTGACCTGACGCACGGTGACGTCGGCCGCACCCAGGAGCCGTTCGACGAGGTCGGGATCGGGGTCGCGAAGAAGGTCGGGATCGTGTGCTCCGCAGTACTCGCGGGAAAGGAACGGGCCCTCGAGGTGGAGTCCAAGAATCGTGGAGTCTCGCCGGGTCTCCGCCGCCGCAACATGAAGTTGGGCGACCAGAACGTCGGGCGAAGCCGTGACCAGCGAAAGCAGCTGACGAGTAATGCCATGCTGGCGGTGGAGCCGCCGTGCCGTACGGATGGCCTCGCCGCCTTCACTGTACGAGACGCCGCCGCTGCCGTGGTTGTGGATGTCGATCAGCCCTGGGGTGAGGATGCGACCCGCGCCGTCTACGACATCGGTCTCATTTCCGACGAACTGACCCCAGCCGCTGCCGCTCCCGACGGCGAGGACCCGCCCGTCTTCGAATGCGACGAAAGCGTCAGCGCTGTCTAAGCCTGAGCTGATCAACCGGACCGAGTGGATGACGGCGGAGGCGGCGCTGGTCACCGGGATCCAGCTCCCGCGCTCGTGTGGCCCATGGCCCTGGACAATACGCTGATGATGTGTCAGGAGCAGACGAGCCCGCTCGACCCTCGAGCTACGTGTCAAGCGAGATTGCTGACCAGCCGTCGGCGTGGGTACGGGCTGCGAAGCTCGGGGCTACCGACGGTATTCGTCAGACCCTTCCAGAGCGGGGTGAACGAGCGGCCATCATTGGGTGCGGCACCTCCTTTTTCATGGCACAGAGCTTCGCCGACCTCCGGGAACGCTCAGGGCATGGAGAAACCGATGCTTATCCCGCGTCAGAATTCCCGAGCCACCGCTCCTATGACACCGTCGTCGCGCTGACCCGCAGCGGCACTACGACCGAGGTGCTTCGGCTGCTGGAAAAGCTGCGAAACGCCAGCATGCCGCGTACGGTCGTGATCACTGCCGACCGGGATGCTCCGGTCATTGAGCTGGCCGATGATCACGTGCTTTTGGATTTCGCGGACGAGAAGTCAGTTGTTCAGACACGCTTTGCCACCACGTCCCTGGCATTGTGGCGGGCCTGGTTAGGTGAAGATTTGACTGCCGTTATCAGGCAGGGGCGCTCGGCATTGACCGATCCGTTGTCGCCACGCACGCTCGACTCTGCCCAGTTCACTTTCCTAGGTAGCGGCATGTCCGTTGGCATCGCGAACGAGGCTGCATTGAAGCTGCGCGAGGCATCCCAGTCGTGGACG
>DATCXA010000712.1:0-2263 GCA_036566085.1 Propionibacteriaceae bacterium | reverse complement strand
CCACCGCCGTTCCGACCTGGCGAGCCGAGTTCAGCACGCCGGACGCCAGTCCGCTGTGTTCCAGCGGCAGCGCCGATACTGCGACCGACGAGATTGTCGGCACCGCCATTCCGTAGCCCGCCCCGATCAGCACGTAGCCGGGCGAGGCCGCCAGTAAACCGGCGCCCGGTGTCAAGAACGCTAGTGCGAGGACGCCGAGACCGCCGAGCAGGACGCCGAGCCAGCAGGTGGCCGTACCGATCCACACCGCAAGGCGGCCGGCGAGCGTTGACGCGATAAGGAACGGCGTGTTCATGATCAACCAGGACAGACCGACGTCGAGCGCCGACCAACCCTCGACGTTCTGAAAGAACAGCGTGACGAAGAAGAAGGTCGAGGCCAGCGCGAGGTACATGATCGCGTATACCCCGCAGGACACAGTGAACCGGGAATCGCGGAACAGCCCGAGCGGCACCATCGGCTCGCGGACCCTTGATTCGACCACCACGAAGGAGACCAGCAGCACACCTGCAGTCGCGAGCAGCGCAATCATGGTCGGTGAGGTCCAGCCGATGTGCTCGGACTCGACGATCGCAAAGGTCAGGACGCACAGGCCGGTGGCGACGAGCACGGCACCACCGAGATCAAGCCGGCGGGCATACGAGTTGCGCGACTCGCGGACACCGGTGATCACCAGGACTAGCCCGATGATCCCGACGGGTACGTTCACCCAGAACACTGCCGACCAGGAGAACAGCTCGACCAGGATGCCGCCGACAACCGGCCCGGCACCGAAGCCCAACCCGGCCGCAGCAGCCCAGATTCCGATGGCAGCAGTGCGACGCTCCGGTGGGTAGGCATCAGCCAGGATCGACAGGCTGAGGGGTGCGACGAGAGCCGCACCGACGCCCTGCGCGGCGCGAGCGGCGATGAGCACCGACTCGTTCGGCGAGAGGGCGCAGGCGGCAGACATCGCGGTGAAGATCGCCAGCCCAACAAGAAATACTCGCTTGCGGCCGTATCGATCGCCCAAGGTCCCACCAACCATGATCAGCGAGGCGAGGGCGAGGACGTACGCGTTGACGACCCAGATCAGATTGCCCGGATCCACGTCGAGCTCACGCTGGATTGATGGCAGGGCAACGTTCACGATCGTGTTATCGAGCAGAATCATGCCCTGCGCGACGCACATCGCGACGAGCGTCACGACCCGACGGCGGGCACTGAGCGGTTGCTCAGCCACGTGTAAAGCCTGACGGGGGCGGGACCGGCCGTCAACAAGCACGACGGGCGCCTGGTGGCCCGCCAGCCTCAGGCGCCAATAAATTCGGAAAGATTACGGCTCTTGGCGCTTGAGCGACGTACCACCAATTCGGGTGTGAAACGCACCTGCTGGTGATCGTGAGATTCCTCCCCGTCAAGCGCCTCGATCTCATCAAAGAGCAGCTCAGCCGCTCGATATCCAATAGCCAGTCTGGGTTGACGTACTGAGGAAAGCGGCACGGCAGCGGCGGCTGCGAATGCGATGTCGTCGTACCCAACAATTGCCATATCATCAGGCACTCGCAATCCAGCCGTCACAAAACCTTGCAACAAGCCAATAGCCAGCAGGTCATTTGCGGCAAATACCGCAGTAGGGCGCTCATTGCTCGGCATAAGGACTATCTCTTCTGCGGTACGCACGCCTGACTCCACATCGAGATGCGGCGTCGATATGGTCAGCAGCCGGGTCGATCCGTCGAATCGGGAGCTCGCGAGTTCGGCGCCTAATCGTCGGTCCCGAACTTGCTGAAGGTTTCCCGGCCCACCGACAACCGCGATGATGGTGTGGCCCTGGTCCAGCAGGTGCTGTACGGCCAAGCGGCCGCCTTCGACGTCATCTGTAGATACCGAGCAGAAGTCTGATTGGTTTCCGGCGCGATCCAGCAGTACGACAGGGATGCCTCGAAGCTTGAGCTGCCTCACCCGCTCGTCAATGCCCCAGATCGGTGCGAGCAGCACCCCGCGAACCCTTTGTTGCATGAGAACGAGCAATTGGGCATTTTCTCGATCGGCTTCCTGCGCACTGTTGCCCACTTGAACCGAGTAGCCGCGTTCCTGTACGCAGTTCTCAGCCCCAATTACTAGATCGGTGTAAAAAGGATTGGCAATGTCCATAACAATCATGCCAATGGAGCGACTCCGACCGGCCCTAAGCTGGCGCGCCGGTTCGTTGGGAATCCAGCCGAGTTTTGCGATGGCAAGCTCCACTCGGCGTCGCGTCGGCTCAGCAACAATATCCGGT
>DATCXA010000708.1:0-5392 GCA_036566085.1 Propionibacteriaceae bacterium | reverse complement strand
ACAGCTCGTTCCTCGGCGGCACAGCTAGCCTCAGCGCCAGCCAAGCTCCGGTGCGACGTATCGCACCACGCTCTCGATCAAGTGGGCGTTGTAGTCGACGCCGAGCTGGTTGGGAACGGTGAGAAGCAGTGTGTCCGCCGCCGCGATGGCCTCGTCGTCGGCGAGTTCCTTCACCAGCTGGTCCGGCTCCCCCGCGTACGTCTTGCCGAATCGGGCTAGGCCGCCATCCAGGTAACCGACGTGGTCTTGACTATCGGCTGCCTGACCGAAGTAGGCATCATCTGTGTCACTCACGATCGGGAAGATGCTGCGGCTGACCGATATTCGCGGCTCGCGTTGATGACCGGCGGCCGTCCAGGCGTCGCGGAACCGCTGGATCTGCTCGGCCTGCAATTGGTGGAACGGCACACCGGTGTCTTCGGTGAGCAGCGTCGAACTCATCAGGTTCATGCCCTGCTCTGCGGCCCACTCGGCTGTCTGGCGGGTTCCGGCACCCCACCAGATCCGGTCACGAAGCCCGGGCGAGTGCGGCTCTATCCGCAGCAGGCCTGGCGGGTTGGGGAACATCGGCCGCGGATTGGGCTGTGCGAAGCCGTCGCCTTTGATCACCTCGAGAAAGACCGCAGCGTGCTCCCGAGCCATCGCAGCATGGTCCGAGCCCTCAGCAGGGGCATAGCCGAAGTACCGAAACCCGTCGATCACCTGCTCTGGCGACCCACGACTAATGCCAAGCTGAAGCCGTCCACCAGCGATCAGATCTGCCGCACCGGCATCCTCGGCCATATAGAGCGGGTTCTCATAGCGCATATCGATTACGCCGGTACCTATCTCGATCCGGCTTGTTCTAGCCCCTATGGCGGCGAGCAGCGGAAAGGGTGAGGACAGCTGTCGCGCGAAGTGGTGCACCCGGAAATACGCGCCGTCCGCACCGACCTCCTCGGTCGCAACCGCCAGTTCGATGGATTGCAGCAGGGCATCGGATGCCGAACGTGTTTGCGATTGCGGCGACGCCGTCCAATGCCCGAACGACAGGAACCCGATCTTCTTCATGCCTAAATGCAACCATGCCTTGTAAGTTATGCCTGCTTGATCGGTGCCGGTCGGGCCAGAGCCACAATGGGAATGATCAACAAAGCAAGCAGACCGCTGGTCAGGGTGAGGGTTGCGTAGCTTGTCGCTGCGAAGATCAGCCCGGAACTTAGTCCGCCGCCAGCACCAGCCAGAGCAATGCCAAGATCGACTACTCCCTGGGTACGGGCGCGGGTTTCCAACGGCACAGCGTCAGTAACCAGGGCGGTACCGCTGACCAGCCCGAGATTCCAGCCCACTCCGAGCAAGACCAATGCCAGTACGAGCGTCGCTACCGAATCGACTGGCGCCCAGGCAGCGATGAGCCCAGCCGCCAATAGTGTGACGCCTGCCGCGACCGCAATGGCAAGGTAGCCGTAACGGTCTACCAGCCAACCAGAAAGCGGCGATGGCAGGAACATGCCGGCAACGTGGGCACCGATGACAATGCCGGTAACCTCAACGCCATGCCCATGGTGCTCGATGTGAATCGGCGTGATCGTCATAATCGCCACCATGATCAACTGCGTAAGGATCATGATGCCGGCACCGCTGGCAAGTGCCCATGACCACCGTTGCCGAGGCCCTGGCACAGCGCCCGCCTCGGAGGGTGCGGCTGGTGTCGCACTCCGAGACGACACCTCGGCAGCAATGCTGCGAGCCAGCAGCAGCGGATCCGGTCGCAGCAGCAGCCACAGCACTAGAGCCCCGGCGCTGTACGCAAGACCAGCAAGCATGAATGGCCCGGCCAGAGCCGGGAAACCGATCTTCGCGGCCACCATCCCCGTCGCACTGACCAGGTTGGGGCCAAGGATCGCGCCGACCGCGGTGGCAACAAGCACGATGCTGACAGCTCGGCCGCGACGCGATGGTGCAGCCAAATCGGCTCCTGCGTAGCGGGCCTGCAGATTCGTCGCGGCGCCGGCGCCGTAGACAATCATCGAGGCGAAAAACAGCACGATGTTCCCCATGCCGGCTGCGACCAGTACCCCCACAGTGCCAAATGCGCCGGTGAGGTAGCCGATGCTTAGTCCCGCACGACGGCCGAAACGCTGACTGAGACGGCCCAAGCCGACGGCAGCTGCAGCCGAGCCGACGGTGAAGAACACGGTCGGCAGTCCAGACCAGCGGCTGGAGCCCAACATCTGCTCGGCGAGCAGCGCGGCGACTGTGATACCAGCAGCCAGCCCCGCACCACTCAAGATCTGTGCCAAAAGCAGGACCGCGAGGGTCCGCCGTTGCTCCGGCGGTTCTACGACGATGCTCGGGCTGGTTGGAGCTGCGAACGAGCCGGTCATCGTGAATCAGCGCCCAGCCGATCGGCGAGCTTGTTTAGCCATACCGCGAGACCACCTGGGCCGTCGACGATCACATCGGACAGCTCGGTCAGCGCATCCTCCTCGTTCGAGGCAGAGCAGACGAGTAGTCCTGCCACTCCCTGCGTCGCCAGTTCGCGTACGGCCCGAAAGGCCGGGAGATCGCCAAGATCATCACCAGCAAAGATCACCTGGCGCGCAGCACTTTCATCGACAATGGTCCGCAACGTCGCACCCTTGTCTATACCGGGAGAGCGGATCTCCCATACGTTCTTGCCGGGTGTCAACACCAAACCATGCCGCTCGGCAAGATCAGCGAGCGGATCGGCAAGGGCGCCAGCGCCGCCTTCGGATCCGATAGCGAGCGGGTATGGACTGCAATCGCTCGACCCTTGTCCTCGATTCTGGCTTCAGCGAGACCCCGCGAATCCAAGATCTTTGGCAACTCGTCGGCCACCGCGCCGATCTGCGGGGGATTTGGTGGCAGTCGATACTCGTCGGCCGCCGCGTCCCAGCGTTCTACCCCGTACTGGCCTAAGACGATCATGGAGCCTAATCCGGCCACCTCCCGAAAACGACCGAGTCGAACTGCCATCCGCGCCGGGCGACCAGTGATCACCACGACAGAGCCGACATGCTCGCCGAGCCGGCCAAGTGCGGCCACAGAGCCACGATCCGCGTACGCCCGCTCGGGGTCATCGACGATCGGTGCCAGGGTGCCGTCAAAGTCCGAGGCGATGAGTGTCTCTGAAGGCGATCTCACAATAGCCTCCAAAGCCGCAGCCCCGAGGGCCGTGAGCGGTTCGGGAAGGCTCATAGACCGAGCCTGTCAGACATCATCTCGCGTTAGCCACACCCAGGACGCGAGAGCCAACCCGGCTGCCAAGCGTTGCGTCTTCTCGCGGACCGCGGGCTGGCCCCGCGCTGGCTCCCAGCCGCAAAGTGCGGTTAAGGTCAAAGACAACGCCGTAGGGAGGTCACGACGTTATGAGTCCGCCGCATCAGGGTTGGAAACTGGATCCGGCCTCCTTTGTCGTAGTGGCAAATCGACTCCCGGTCGACCGGGTGGAACGTCCCGACGGCACTGCTGACTGGCGGCCGTCACCCGGCGGATTGGTCACCGCGTTCGACCCGATCATGCATAAGCGCCGCGGCGCCTGGGTCGGCTGGCACGGCGCAGCGGATGAGGAGTTGGGACCGTTCGAGGACGACGGACTGACGCTGGTGCCGGTCGCGCTGTCCTCATCAGAGGTCGCGGACTACTACGAGGGCTTCTCCAATGCGACGCTCTGGCCGCTCTATCACGACGCCGTCGCTACGCCGCAGTTCCGCCGGGAGTGGTGGGAGACCTACGTCGAGATCAATCAGCGGTTCGCGGATCGCACCGCACAGGTGGCTGCCGATGGTGCTGTGGTGTGGGTTCAGGACTACCATCTGCAGCTCGTCCCGCGGATGTTACGGCGTCAGCGGCCTGACTTGAGGATCGGTTTCTTTCTCCATATTCCCTTTCCGCCGCGAGAGCTCTACGTCCAGCTCCCATGGCGACAGCAGATTCTGGAAGGGTTACTGGGCGCTGATCTGGTCGGCTTTCAACTGCCCGGCGGCGCCCAGAACTTTGTCCAGCTGATCCGGCAACGGCTCGGCCTGGAGACTCAGCGTGACCTGATCCGCATGCCCGATGGCCGCGATGTGCTGGCTCGGGCATACCCCATAGCGATTGATGCCAAGGGCTTCAACCAGCTCGCGGCCAGCCAAGAGGCTGCCGAACGCGCGGCCCAAATCCGTCATGACCTCGGCGACCCTCGGGTGATTTTTCTTGGTGTCGACCGTCTCGATTACACGAAAGGAATCTTGGAGCGAATCCAAGCCTTCGGCGAGCTGGTCGCGGAGGGACGAATCGACACAGACGATGCCGTATTCCTCCAGCTGGCCATTCCTTCACGCCAGCGAGTCGAGCAGTACCGGCAGCTTCGGGATGACATCGACCGGATGGTTGGCCGAATCAATGGTGACACTTCCCGCATCGGCCGACCGCCCATTGTGTATATGCACGTGTCCTATCCGCGCCTAGAAATGGCAGCGTTCTACCGCGAAGCCGACGTCATGGTCGTCACGCCGTTGCGTGACGGCATGAACTTAGTGGCCAAGGAGTACGTCGCCTGCCGGCAGCGAGACGACGGCGCGCTGGTGCTCAGTGAGTTCACCGGTGCAGCACGCGAGTTGCGCCAGGCGTATCTGGTCAATCCTCACGACATTGATGGCCTCAAAAATCGCCTGGTGGAAGCGATGAACGACTCGCCGCAGAACAAGGCCCGGCGGATGAAGGCCATGCGCCGCCAGGTTGTCGATCATGACATCTACAAGTGGGCGAACACATTCCTTGACGATCTTGAGAGATTGACGCGAGGCCCGGAAGCGAGCCAAGCAGCCGGCTGAATCTGCAGAGGCGTGGCGTCGCCGTGCTGGAGATGAGTTTCCCCACGTACCCCGCCAGTGGTTGAGTCGTAGGCGAGCCACTGATCTACGGCTCCAGCGACCGCGTCTCTACGGCTAGCTCACTGCGCGATCTCGGTGTCTGCGTCGGGACCGACCTCGACTCTGCGGACACGGTTCGGCGGCCGAACGAAGAGAATCACCAGGCTCACCAGCAGAACCCAGCTCGGAAACACGAGTTGTGTCCACCGGTGCTCGCCAGCCGCTACTAATAGAACCAGGGCGATCAGGTATCCCAGGTATGAAACCCACCGAGGCAGGGCTGCGGTTCTGCGCGCTGCCGTACTCACCGAGATCGTGAACACCGCCGCCATCCGCATGGCGTATACGGACATGTATCCCTGGCTGATGTCGCGGCCGTATGCGAAGACATCGGCATTGGCTCTCTGTCCGGCGAGCATTGCCAGCAAGCTGGCCGACGTCACCGTCGCGCCAAACAGCATGGCCAGAAAGAGAAGCCCGCTGCCCATGAACACCGTGGAGAACAGCCGATCCTCGACCTCTCCGAGCTGCTC
>DATCXA010000698.1:0-4685 GCA_036566085.1 Propionibacteriaceae bacterium | reverse complement strand
CGATTCGCTACCGCCCGATTGGGCAAGGACGTTTTCGATCTTGACCGGGTGACTGTGACGCTCGGCGGCCGGCCCATGCTTCATGACGTCTCCTGGTCCATTGGCGCAGGAATGCGAATCGGGGTCATCGGTGTCAACGGCTCCGGAAAGACGACACTGTTGCGGCTGCTCGCTGGTGACCTCGCGCCGGACTCCGGAATCATCAAACGCGGCAAGACGCTCCGCATTGGATACCTGAGCCAGGCACTGGACGACGTCGACAGCAGCGAACGGGTGCTTGAGGCGATCGATCGGGTACGTCGGCAGGCTCGGCTTGCCACAGGCGCCGAGGCCAGTGCCCGCTCGCTCCTGGAAGATTTCGGATTCACAGGCGACAGGCTGACTGCCAGGCTGAATGACTTATCTGGCGGTGAACAACGGCGGCTTCAGATTCTCCGGGTGCTGCTCGACGAGCCGAACGTGCTGCTGCTGGACGAGCCCACCAACGACCTGGACATCGAAACTCTGACGGTGATCGAGGATTACCTCGACCGCTGGCCCGGAACCCTGCTCGTAGTCACCCATGATCGCTACTTCCTCGAGCGGGTTTGTGACGTGAGTTACGCGCTGATGGGAAATGGCTCATGTGTATTGCTCCCAGGTGGTGTTGATCAGTACCTGGAGTCCCGTCGTGAGCGGCCATCGGAAATCTCCAAGACCTCGATCAAAAGGCAACCGGCTACCTCAAGCGCTACGTCCCGGCAGGCCAAGAAGGACCTCGCTCGCCTTGAACAGCAAATCGCCCGACTCGATAGGCAACTCGCATCGCTGCATGAGCAGATGCTGACCGCGGCAGACGATTATCAACGGCTGACCGAGCTGCAGCGCGAAATGGAGTCGATCACTGCCAGCAAAGACGAGCTAGAGCTGGCATGGCTCGAGGCGGCGGACGTTGCTGGTTAGGCTTCGGGGCTAATTTGGACCACATGGAGACTGCATTGGAGCAGCTCGTCGCGACCCTAGGTGATGCGGTGCGCACCGATCCCGTCACCTGCGAGAACTACCGCTTCGATTGGTCCCGCGATCCGACAGCCGGAGTTCCGATCGCGGTTGTCCGCCCGCGCGACGCGGCCGAGGTGCAGAGCACCGTCCGATGGGCAGCCGAGCATCGCGTACCCGTTGTTCCCCGCGGCGCGGGCAGCGGGCTGTCCGGGGGATCCTCTGCGGTTGCTGGAGGCATTGTGATCAGCCTGGAGCGGATGGACTCGATCGAGATCGATCTTGCCGCCAGGGTCGCCATTGTCGAGCCAGGCGCCTTCAATGCCGACGTCAAGGCCGCGGCGGCCCAGCATGGTCTGTGGTATCCGCCAGACCCGTCGTCGTACGAGATTTGTTCGATCGGCGGCAACATCGCCACCAATGCCGGCGGACTGTGTTGTGTGAAGTACGGCGTTACGACGGACTATGTGCTTGGCCTTGACGTCGTGCTCGCCGACGGAACGCTGATCACACTGGGCGGCAAGCGGATCAAGGATGTGGCCGGCCTGTCGCTCGTCAAACTCTTCGTCGGCAGCGGAGGCACGCTCGGCGTCATCACCCGCGCTGTCCTTCGGCTGATTCCCGCACAGGGACCGCGGTCGACCTTGGTTGCCTACTTCCCTACTGTGCAAGCCGCGGCCGACACCGTGGTCGCGATCGGCAAGACGTTGCGCGCCTCCATGTTGGAGCTCATGGACCAGACCTCGATCAATGCAGTCGAGGATTATCGGTCGATGGGACTCGACCGTTCGGCTGGTGCGATGCTCATCGCTCAGTCGGATGCGCCAGGTGCCGCTTCTGCAGCAGAAATCGAAATCATGGAGTCTGCTTGTACAACCGCTGGCGCCAAAGAAGTCTTCATCACTACTGATCCAGATGAAGGTGAGCTGTTCGTCGCTGCGCGTCGGGCCGCATTCCCCGCCATCGAGACGCGCGGCGCCATACTCCTAGAGGACGTCGGTGCGCCTGTGCCCGCGCTCCCCGAGCTGCTTTCGGGCATCGCCGCGGTCGCTGAGCAGCACGCCGTCGAGATCCCCGTCGTGGCTCATGCTGGGGATGGCAACACTCACCCGATCGTCGTTTTTGATCGCGGAGATGCCGCGGCGCAGGAGCGGGCCTATCTGGCCTTCAACGAGATCATGCAGCTGGCGATCCGGCTCGGCGGAACGATTACTGGTGAGCACGGGGTAGGCCGAGCGAAGAAGGCCGCCCTGCCGGCTCAGCTCGGCCCACAGGTCATGGCTCTCTCACACAAGATCAAGAATGCCCTCGACCCGTTGGGCATACTCAATCCCGGAGCAATCTTCTAGTCCTCCGGTCAGAGCTCAACCACAAGATGGAGTCAGCGTCGTTTGATCACGACTGTGCCTGCGGCAAGATCTTGAAGACCGCGCCGATCTGTCGAGATGACCATGGCAGGCAGCGCAAGCGACACGAGGAATGCACGTAGCAGCGCTCGCGGGAGACCGAGCGGTTTCATATCCAGCCGAACCACGGCAATGCGGCTGAGCAGCTGCCCGAAGCTGCCACCTGCGAGCCAGGACAGCACGGTGGATTCCACAAAGAAGACAGTCAAGATCATCCACGCCCGCCAGCCACCACCCGTAAGCACCGCAGAGCCGAAGAATCCAACCGCCACCGCCATGCAAGCGGCCCAGTCGATGATCAACGCGCCGATCCGGGACCGCCAGCTCGCCAGGGATCCGCGACCCTCCTGCGGCAAACCGAGACGGTGGCCTGGATAGGCTTCGTTGGCCGAGGCTGTATCCGCCGCATTGTCCGCCACGTGGCCGAGGCTACCTGGCGCGTACGCGGGCTGACTTCCCAGCGCGCGGTGGTCGTGTTACATGCGCGAAACATTTGTGCAACTGCGCAGAAATCGCATCTCCATTAGGCTTCCAAAACAGCCGGGGGCGGATCCCGATCCGCTTTCGTCCAGCATTGCTTGTTCAGCGTCGAGTACGCGTCAGTGCTCGAGGTTGAGCTGGTTGTCCATTTGCGTGCCGTAAAGCGCGTAACCACACAGCGTGCCCACGGCACGATTTACCTCACCGGAGGACAGATGTTCCAAGGAGCCGACGACCTGTTGGCCTATGTCAAGGATGAGGGCGTCGAGTTCATCGACATTCGCTTCTGCGACCTGCCCGGCATCATGCAACACTTTACGGTCCCGGTGGGCACGTTCGGCCCCGAGTACTTCGAGGACGGAGTCAATTTCGACGGTTCGTCGATCCGTGGCTTCCAGAAGATCCATGAGTCGGACATGGCCCTCTTTCCAGATCCCACAACGGCCTACATCGACCCATTCCGTACGGCGAAGACCCTGTGCATCAACTTCTTCGTTCACGATCCGCTGACGAAAGAGCCGTACAGCCGCGACCCGCGCAACATCGCCCGTAAAGCAGAGAACTACCTGGCTTCGACTGGGATAGGCGACACCGCATACTTCGCTCCCGAGGCCGAGTTTTACATGTTCGACGACGTACGGTTTGAGACCAAGCAGCAGACCGGTTACTACGCGATCGACTCAATCGCCGGCGCGTGGAACACCGGTCGGATCGAGGATGGCGGCAACCGCGGATACAAGGTTCGCTACAAGGGCGGGTACTTCCCCGTGCCCCCCGTCGACCACTTCGCTGATCTACGCGACGCAATCGTCAAGAACCTGGAAGCCTCCGGGCTCCAGGTGGAGCGCGCGCACCACGAGGTTGGCACTGCCGGACAAGCCGAGATCAACTACCGCTTCGACACGATGCTCAAAGCGGGCGATGACCTCCAGAAGTACAAGTACATCGTCAAGAACACTGCTTGGGCAGCCGGCAAGACCGCGACCTTCATGCCAAAGCCGATCTTTGGCGACAATGGCTCCGGCATGCACGTCCACTCCTCCATCTGGAATGAGGGCGAGCCGCTGTTCTATGACGAGGCCGGCTATGGCGGCCTCTCCGATGTCGCGCGCTGGTACATCGGCGGCATTCTCGAGCACGCCCCATCGCTGCTGGCATTCACCAATCCGACCACGAACTCCTACCACCGGCTGGTTCCCGGCTTCGAAGCGCCGGTCAATCTGGTGTACAGCTCCCGCAACCGCTCGGCCGCGATGCGTATCCCGATTACGGGCTCCAACCCCAAGGCAAAGCGCGTCGAGTTCCGATGCCCTGATCCATCCTCGAATCCCTACCTGGCATTCGCGGCGATCCTGCTGGCGGGCGTAGATGGCATCCTCAACAAGACCGAACCAGCTGCACCGATTGACAAGGATCTGTACGAGCTGCCGCCAGAGGAGCACGCGTCAGTGCATACGGTGCCGGACAGCCTGGACGGTGTCCTCGACAACTTGGAAGCAGATCATGAGTATCTGCTCTCCGGCGATGTCTTCACTCCCGACCTCATCGAGACATGGATTGAGCTGAAGCGCGACGACATTGATGCGGTGCGGCTCCGTCCACATCCGCATGAGTTTGAGCTCTACTACGATGTATAGTCCTGGACCGCTCGCTGGCTAGGTGCGATAGGCAGTAACCTCCTCTCTAGTCCGCAAATAGTCCGCAGAACCGCTCCGGGCCGTGATCGCATTGTCGATTGCGGCCCGTGTGCTGTCATCGGAATCCGGCCAAAGGTGCGCGTACGTGTCCAATGTCGTCTTGGCTGACGCATGCCGTAATCGC
>DATCXA010000086.1:0-4296 GCA_036566085.1 Propionibacteriaceae bacterium | reverse complement strand
AACAGCAGGACAAGGATCGTCGTGGTGCCGGCCACAATGACCGAGTTGATCAGTGAGCGGCCGAAGTTGTTCTGTGCCGAGAACACGCCCTTGTAGTTCTCGGTCGAGACCGGGCTCGGGATGAACTCGGTGCTGCGCCCTTCCGAAGGATCTCGAAATGCGGAGACGATCATCCAGTAGAAAGGAATGATGCAGTAGAGGACAATGAGGGCCATTCCCACGTAGGACAAGACCACCCCTACCCGTCGGCGGAGGGGTTGCTTCGGGTGAGCGAGCTGCTCGATCTCTTCCTTGCTGAGGTGTTCCTCGTAAACATCAGCTGTCGTGGTGGACATCAGTGCGCACCTCCGATTCCCTCTCCGACTGTCGTCATCAGAGCAGCTTCCTCAGATGGTGGCTCACCTTTCTTCTTTTTCTTCTGCTTGCCATCAGCGTCGCCGATCACCTCGGCACCCAGAATCCTGACGAACAGGAAGGCCACCAGAAGCACGTAGATGAACAAGATGATGGCGTACGCCGCTGCCGGACCGTATCGGGTCTGCGCCGCTTCCTGGTACGCGAAGACCGACAGTGTCTCCACTCGATACTTGCCGGGGCCGATCATGCCGTATGGCAGATCGAACATGCGCAGCGTGTCGAGGGTGCGGAAGAGAACCGCCACGACCAGCGCCGGTTTAACCATCGGAAGTGTGATTCGGACGAACTGCTGCCAAGTGCTTGCCCCGTCGACCTTGGCTGCCTCATAGACCTCCGCTGGAATGGTTTGCAGCCCGGCGAGGGTCAGCAGCCCGATGAACGGAGCGGTCTTCCAGGTATCAGCAATCACGATCGCCCAGAACGAAGCCCCGGTATCGGCGAGCCAGAGAATCTCGCGACCGAGAATCCGGTTCATCACGCCGGATGAGTCGAAGATGAGCTTCCACATCAGCGCCGAAACGATCGTTGGGATCGCCCATGGCACCAAGATGCCGGCCCGAACGATCCCACGTCCCCGGAACGCCTTTGCCATGATCAGGGCCATCGCCACGCCAATAACAGTCTCCAAGAGCACGCACACGATGGTGATGAAGGTGGTATTGAGGAAGGCGTTCCAGAAGCGGTCCATGGTGCCGTAGGAACCCGTCACCGGGTTGGCGCCAGTGAAGATGTCGGTGAAGTTCTGCAGGCCGACGAACTTGTCGCCACCGGCGATCATGCCTGTGTTGGGATCCACCCCGGCGTTCGTCTGGTGGAGGGACTCCCAAAAAGACAAGATGACCGGGATTCCGGCCACTACAGCAATGATGATCAGGGTAGGCGCCAGCAGGATCCAGGCCAGCCGGCCTTGGCCATCGCTCAGCGCGTTCTTCTTGTGCTTATGACCATCGCCCTCGGTGGCCGGCAGACTCCGTGGTTCCGCGGTGGCTGTGGCCATGCGGCTACCTCCTTTGAGAAATGCGCTGAGTTCTCGGCGCAGCACTTGGCTGCGCCGAGAACCTTGCGGACACCAACTACTTGATCAGAGTCTGCAACTTGGCCTGCAGTGCTTGCAAGGCCGCATCGGGTTGAGTTTGACCTTGGAGTGCGCCATAGGCGGCATCCTGGATCGCCAGGGTGACGTCACCGTACTCCACGGCCTTCGGACGTGGCTTGGCGCCCTGGATCGACTTCAGCTGGGTCGGCATGAACGGGAACTTCTTGGTCAGATCCGGGTCCGAGTACAGCTCCTCCAGCACCGGGGAGTTCGAGGTCGCGAGAGAGCTCGACTTCTGCTGCTCCTTCGAGGAAATGAACTTCAAGAAGTCCACCGCCGTGCCCTTGTTCTCCGCGTTCTTAGCAATCGCGTAGTTGTGACCACCGAGGCTGGAGACACCCGGACCTGTGATGCCGGGGAGCAGCGCCACGTCAAACTTGCCTACGATGTCGGACGAGCCGTCGTTCTTCGACGCCAGGTTGTACACGTAGCCCCAGTTGCGGTGGAAGATCAGTTGGCCTTTCTGGAATGCCTGCCGGCCCTGCTCTTCCTGCCAGGTGATGGCAGCCTTCGGGATGTGACCGTCCTTGAACCAGTCGGTGAGGGTTTGCAGCCCTTTCGTAGCCTCGGGAGTCGCGACGTTCGGTTTGCCGGAGTCGTCGACAATGACACCGCCGGCGCCGTGCACGGCCTCGTCGAAGTTCACCGTGAGGCCCTCGTACTTGTTGTATTGCCCAGCAAAGCACCCGAGCTTGGAGTCTTTCTCTCCGGCCTGGATCTTGTCGCAAGCGGCCTTCATCTCGTCGAAGGATGTCGGCGGCTTCAGGCCGTACTTGTCGAGCAGGTCTTTGCGGTAGTACAGCAGGCCGCCGTCGGATGTGGCCGGGTAAGCGTACAGCTTGTTGAAGTAGGTCGCGCTGTCGACTGTCGCGGGAATAAACCCGGTAGTCGGGAACTGATCGGCAGGCAGCGCCTCGATGTAGCCCTTCGCGGCGAACTCCGCGGTCCAGACCACGTCGACGCTCAGCACTGCCATCTTGGGGTTCTTGATCTGCGTGTTCTGGATCATCTGCTGGCGCTGCTGGTCGGCGTTGTCGGGCAGCTCGTGGTCGGTGACCTTGCCGTTCGGATGTGAGTCGTTGAACGCCTTGATCTGCTTTTGGAAGTTCCCTGTGACGTCTTTGCCGTGCCAGACCTCGATGTCACCCTGCTTAGTGAAATCAGCTCCGGCGGCCGATGACCCACCGCCACTTGGGGCGCCACCGCCGCCACCACAAGCCGCGGCGACGAAGAGGGCGCTCATGGATGCGGCCGCTATGAGGACGCGGCGCGCGGGACGAACGAAAGTCATACTGCCTCACTTCGTTGTAGAGAGGACACCCATTCGTTGGTGCCACCTCGACACACTAGAGGCAATCTGACACAAAAGCTCTAGTTCTCTCACGTTACGTTTAGATTCGTTATATGAGGCGCTGGCACGCGAGACCCCTGTTTGACAAGGGGAACTCACAAGTAGAGGCCGGTTTTGCCGTCCTGAAGTCTCTCCGAGGCGACGGCATGAAGATCACGCTCCCGCAGCAGCACATAGTCCTTGCCTCGGACTTCGACTTCCGCTCGGTCTTCGGGGTCGAACAGCACTCGATCAGTTGGCTTGACTGTCCTGACATTGGTTCCCACGGCAACCACTTGGCCCCACGCGAGCCGGCGTCCGATTGCCACTGTTGCCGGAATCACGATGCCAGCGCTGCTGCGCCGCTCGCCCGGCTCGTTGTCGGTCGAGACCAGCACGCGATCATGCAGCAGCCGTATGGGCAGGGCGCCCTCATCCAAGCCGCCGGCGTTCGGGGTGCCGTTCTGGTCACTCACTACTGTCGTCACTGCTCCTGCGTCGCACGATCGCGCGAATGATCAACAGGAATGCAACAATCCCCGCCACGGCAGCGCCTACGCGCACGATCCGTCCGGTACGCAATTCGCCACGAGCGTTGAAGATCTTTGATTTGGCATTCTCCAGTTCCGTGTTGGCGAACTGCTTCACATTCGCGATCTGGCGCTGCTTGATCCGGTTGGGATGCACCTGGTCGATCAGCGCGGCGACCGAGGCGGCCAGCCGATCCCGGGTTGCGCCCAAATCAGCCTCGATCTGGGACTGCGTACGGGTGGGCTGAGAAGGTGCGGGCTGAGGAGAGTTGCTGGACACATGGCCTCCCTTGGACAGTTCTGCGGCGCCGACCGGCGGCCGGGGCGTCCCGAAATCACAGCGTATTGCAGCTTCGCCGGTATGCGGCGGGACGGTGCCCAAGGCAGGTTATTGAAAGCCGCTAGGGTCTCTAGCATGACCATTCGGCTCAGCGACGGCGATGCAGCGCCTGCCTTCAACCTGCCAGACGCAGACGGCAAGAATGTGTCCCTCGCGGACTTTCCGGGACAGCGCGTGATCGTCTACTTTTATCCCGCTGCTCTGACACCAGGGTGTACGACGCAGGCGGTTGACTTCACTGCGGCGATGGAGGAACTCGGTGCTGCAGGCCTGCATGTGATCGGCATCTCGCCGGACGTTCAGGAAAAACTCATCCAATTCCGCGACAAGGAATCGGTTGCTTTCCCGCTTCTATCTGACCCGGATAAGTCGACGCTCAATGCTTACGGCGCGTACGGCGAGAAGCTGCTCTACGGCAAGCTCATCGAAGGAGTGATCCGCTCAACCTTTGTTATCGACGTCGACCAGAAGGGCAACGGCACCATCGCGGTTGCGCAGTACAACGTGAAGGCCGCTGGTCACGTCGACAAGCTCAAGCGGGATCTCGACCTGTAAAACTCGCCGACCCCGCCGCTGAGCGAGC
>DATCXA010000671.1:0-9476 GCA_036566085.1 Propionibacteriaceae bacterium | reverse complement strand
CTCAACCGTAGGCGTATCCGTCATGCGCACAACCTACGCGGGGTCTGTGAGACTGAATAGTCGGTAGCCATATGATTTGGGCCACTGGTGACTGTGGGGTCGGAGTAGCAACCGGCGAGCACAGCACTACATTCGCCGGATGGACGTGAAGCTGATGCTCCACCGGTATCTCGACAAACAACGCCAGGCGCTGTTAGCGAAGTTGGACGGCGTCGACGAGCATGACGTGCGATGGCCAATGACGCCGAGCGGCACAAATCTGCTCGGGCTCGTCAAGCATGTGGCCAGCAATGAACTGGGTTATTTCGGCGAGGTATTCGACCGGCCGTCAAACGTACCGCTGCCATGGTTTGCCGAAGGTGCTGAGATCAACGCGGATATGTGGGCGACGGCCGAAGAGTCGCGGGAAGACATCATCGCGCTCTATCAGCAGGCCGCAGCACATGCAGACGCCACTATCCAGGCGCTCTCGCTCGAATCGCCGGGCCGAGTTCCGTGGTGGCCTCCCGATCGGGAGCAGGTCACCCTGCAACAGATCATGGTGTATGTCACGGCAGAAATTGCCCGGCACGCGGGGCATGCCGACATCATCCGCGAGCTCATCGACGGTGCGGCGGGCGACAATGATGGGAACCTTCCCGACCAGACCGCACAGGAGTGGGCCAGCTATCGCTCGCGGCTGGAGGAGGCTGCCACAGAAGCCGCGCAGCGTGTCGACGGTGAGCAACCCTAGCCAGCAGGCGGCTTCACCGACCTTCGTGCATCTCCATGAAATGCGGGCTGTACATGAGCCCGAGAATGTTGCCGAACGGATCCACAACTGAGGCTGTGACAAAACCCGCTTCGCGTTTGGTGACCGGCTGGTATCCAGTGGCACCAAGCTCCACCAGTCGATCAACGGCAGATGACACGTCATCGACTTGCCAGTGCATGATTGCTCCGCCAGGGTTACCCGATGCGCCGGGTGGGCCGTACCGGCGGTCGATAAGGCCCAGCTCGTCCTCATCTGGCCCGACTCGGAACTCGACATAGGCTAGCGGTCCTTCTTCCGGGCGCTCGAAGTAAGGCTCGATTCCCAGGACCTGTGCGTACCAGTCTCGGGCTGCCTCGACGTCATCGGCCCAGTAGTTGACCGTAGTGAATCCTCGCAGCATCTGTTGTCCTCTGCTTTTGAGTGCTTGTCGCGTTATCGCCAGACATACTGCCTCTCAGCGCCGACACTTTTTGACCGGCGGTAGCTCGCGCAGGTAATCTGGTCGGCTGTTGCGTCCACGCGTGCAATTTCCGCGCGCCTGGATTCAGTGTTGGATGCGACAAAGTTCGTTCACACAAATTCAGAGCTCGCTCGCGTCACAAACGGAAGCCGGATATGTCCACCTACAGCCCAAAACCTGGCGACATCACGAGGTCTTGGCACCTCATCGATGCCGATGACGTTGTGCTGGGCAGGCTCGCGGTGACCGCCGCGACGCTGTTGCGCGGCAAGCACAAGCCGACATACGCGCCACATGTTGACGGCGGCGACTTCGTTGTTGTGGTGAACGCCTCCAAGATCGCTCTCAGCGGAAACAAGCGCACCGACAAGCTCGCCCGTCGGCACTCCGGCCGGCCGGGAGGTCTCAAGTCGGTGCCGTACGGCGAGCTGTTGGATCGGGATCCGCGCAAGGCCGTCGAGCTCGCCGTATGGGGGATGCTGCCCAAAAACAAGCTCAGCCGCCGGCTGATCAGAAAGCTCAAGGTATACGCCGGTCCGGAGCACCCCCACAGCGCTCAGCAGCCGAAGCCGTATCAGATTACGCAGCTCGCCCAGTAGCGTCGCAGCCTCCAGACCATAGATAAAAGGAAGCAAGGAATATTGCAGTGACTAACACCGCTACCGAGCCGGTCGACGAGGACGAGGCCACCACCCCGTTCCTCGAGGATGACCGCGAGATCGCCTACCGTTCGGAGGCGACGCCGCAGGTTTCACACGGACCAGCGGGACGCCCGGCCATTGTGGCCCCAGGCGCTGCAACCGGTCGCCGTAAGGAAGCGGTGGCCCGCGTACGCGTCATCCCTGGCAGCGGACAGTGGACGATCAACGGTCGTACCCTCGAGGACTACTTTCCCAACAAGGTGCACCAGCAGCTGGTTTCTGAGCCGTTCGTTGCGGCCTCGGTGAGCGGCTCGTACGACGTCATGGCCAGGATTCATGGCGGTGGCGTCACGGGTCAGGCCGGCGCCCTGCGGCTTGGAATCGCACGCGCCCTCAACGCCGTCGACGCTGAGGCCAGCCGTGCGGCGCTTAAGAAGGCCGGCCTACTGACCCGGGACGCACGGATCAAGGAACGTAAGAAGGCGGGTCTGAAGAAGGCCCGAAAGGCCCCCCAGTACAGCAAGAGGTAGTCGCGCGGGTAACAGATCAGTGGCGCGACTCTTCGGAACCGACGGCGTACGCGGTAAGGCCAATGAGGCACTCACCGCGGAGTTGGCGCTGAGTCTTTCGGTAGCAGCCGCCCACGTACTCGCTGAGACTGGGCAATTCAGCCGAGACCCGCCATTAGCGCTCGTTGGACGCGATCCCCGGGCGTCGGGAGAGTTCCTGGAAGCGGCCGTTGTCGCTGGTCTGGCAAGTGCTGGGGTCAACGTGGTACGACTCGGCATTCTGCCGACTCCCGGGGTGGCGTTTCTCACCGAGGCGTGCAATGCCGATCTTGGTGTGATGCTCTCCGCCAGCCACAACCCCATGCCAGACAACGGCATTAAGTTCTTCGCGCGCGGTGGCAACAAGCTGGACGACGAGCTGGAGGACACCATCGAGTCACGGCTCACCGAGATCTGGACCCGGCCCACCGGCGGCGGCGTCGGCCGTGTCAGTGTCGATGAGTCGCTGGTCGAGACCTATGTGGCGCACTTGGTGAACAGCCTTGAGAGCCCGGTCAGTCTGGACGGAATCAAGGTGGTCGTGGACTGTGCCAATGGCGCCGCATTCCAGGCCGCGCCCGCGGCCTTCGAGGCCCAGGGAGCCGAGGTACACCGGATCCATGCTGAGCCAGACGGCATCAACATCAATGAGAACTGCGGGTCTACTCACATGGACTCGCTGCGAGAAACAGTGCTGGAACAACATGCCGATCTCGGGATCGCGCTCGATGGCGATGCCGACCGCTGCCTGGCGGTGGACACATTCGGCCGGATCGTTGACGGTGATCAGATCCTGGCCATCTTGGCGCTTGCGCTCCGCGAGCAGGGTCGATTGAAGAACGACACGATCGTTGCCACGGTGATGAGCAACCTGGGATTGATCAACGCGATGCGAAGCGTTGGAATTACGGTCCAGCAGGCAAAGGTCGGAGATCGTTACGTGCTGGAGGCCATGAAGGCCGGCGGTTTCACTCTCGGCGGCGAGCAGTCCGGCCATATTGTGATGTTGGAGCACGCCACCACTGGCGACGGCGTACTCACCGCCCTGCATTTGATGAACCGGATGGCGACCTCGGGCCAGTCACTTGCTCAGCTTGCTTCGGTGATGACCAGGCTGCCCCAAGTACTGATCAACGTGCCTGGCGTAGACAAAGGTCGCGCAGCGACCGATCCTCAGCTCACTGCGGCGGTATCTGAAGCCCAGGCTGAGCTTGGAGATGCAGGCCGAATCTTGTTGCGGCCGTCGGGTACGGAGTCGTTGGTCCGGGTCATGGTGGAGGCTGAGACTTATGAGGTTGCGAACGGAGTCGCGCACCGCCTGGCAGATGTGGTCAAGGCTTCGCTAGCCCTCTAGCTGGGAGTGCGGGAGCAAGACTTAGCCCGGCAGCAAGCTGTTGATATTGAATACACCAGCTGCGGCCAGTAGGAGCGCCGCAATGCCCAAGACGACAGACAAGATCACGTAGAACAAGAACACTCCGAAGGCGGCAAAGAAGCCGAATTTGAGGGCGGTGCCGGCTCCAATCCGGACCTTGTCCGACGCCGTGACGTACTCGGTGGTCATGTGCCGACGGTACTCGGGACCAGTACTGGTCGCGGTCTGACGCTCCGTGAAACGGATTAGCCCGAGGCGATCAGACTTTCCGGATGCGCACCCACTGCACCGAATGATCACGGTCCTTGCGGAGGATCACAGTCGCCCGACCCTTGGTCGGGAGAATGTTGGCAGCAAGGTTGGGCCCGTTGATGGTGTCCCACAGGTCACGCGCCTGCCGGATCGCCTCGCTCGTGGTGAGGCTTGCGTAGCGGGTGAAGTACGAGCGCGGGTCACGAAACGCGGTGTCTCGCAGTGAAAGAAAGCGGCTGACATACCAGTCCCGCACATCGGATGCGGCGGCGTCGACGTAAACCGAGAAGTCGAAGAAGTCGCTGACGGCAAGTCCGGTCGTACCATCCAGGCGAGGCCGGGCCGGCTGCAGCACGTTCAGACCTTCCAAGATCAAGATGTCGGGCCGCTGCACCCTAACTTGAGCGTCGGGCACGATGTCGTAGGTCAGATGGCTGTAGACCGGTGCCAGCACCTCCTCCTGACCGGACTTGACATCGATCACGAAGTGCAGCAGAGCGCGCCGATCGTAGGACTCCGGAAAGCCCTTGCGATGCAGCAGGCCACGACGTTCGAGTTCAGCGTTGGGCAGCAGGAAGCCATCGGTTGTCACCAGGCTGACCCGTGGATGTTCCGGCCAGGCGGCCAACAGCTCGCGAAGTAGCCGAGCTGTGGTGGACTTTCCGACGGCGACGGAGCCGGCGATGCCGATTACGAACGGCGTTCGTTCAACCGATAACTGGAGGAACTCGTTCGTCGAGTTATGCAGCTCGCTGGTGTGCAGGAAGTAGCGGCTCAACAGCCGGGTGAGCGGGAGATATACCTCGCGAACGTCCAGCATGCTGGTCGGATCACCCAGTCCGCGGATCTTCTCCAGCGTCGTCTGGTCCACCGGGATGGACATGTGCTCGGCGAGCTCGGCCCAGTCTGCCCGACTTCGCTCCACGTACGCTCCAAGGAGCTGAGCATCGTCCGGCATAGGCAGAAATCTAGTGTCGGACCACGAATCGGCTGACATCGTGCCAAAGGTATCGCTGACAGCCCAAGCGGACAGGGCCTGAAAGGTACAGTTGGCGCCTATGTGTGGAATCGTCGGGTACGTCGGGGGCAAGTCAGCGCTGGAGGTCGTAGTCGAGGGACTGCGCCGTCTGGAGTACCGCGGCTATGACTCAGCAGGGGTAGCAGTCGTCTCCGACCAGACGCTCCATGTCGCGAAGAAAGCCGGCAAGCTTGGGAACCTTGAGAAGCTGCTCGCCGAGGAGCAGTTGCCATCAAGCAGCCTTGGCATCGGGCACACCAGGTGGGCAACGCACGGAGCGCCCAACGACGTCAACGCGCATCCGCACACGTCCGCCGACGGCCGCATCGCGCTGGTACACAACGGCATCATCGAGAACTACCTGACTCTGCGCGAGGAGCTCAACCAGGCAGGCATCACCTGCGAATCCGCAACCGATACCGAAATCGTCGCGCAATTGGTGGGCCAGCAGCTGGCGGCAGGACTGCCTCTTGATGAGGCGATGCGCAAGGTATGTCGACGACTCCGCGGCGCCTTCACCCTGGTCGCAGTCGACAGTCAGCAACCGGACAGGGTAGTCGCTGCTCGCCGGAACTCCCCGCTGGTCGTCGGTGTGGGAAAGGGAGAGAACTTCGTTGCCTCCGACGTTGCCGCTTTCATTGAGCACACCCGCGAGGCCATTGAGCTCGGCCAAGATCAACTAGTCAGCATAACGGCGGGCGGAGTGGAGGTCACAACCTTCGACGGCGCACCCGCGGAGGTGCGCCCTTACTACGTCGATTGGGATCTGTCGGCGGCCGAGAAGGGCGGCTACGACTGGTTCATGCGAAAGGAAATCTATGAGCAGCCGCAGGCAGTTGCCGACACGTTGCTGGGCCGGCACGACGCAAACTCTCGGCTCACCTTGGACGAGATCCGCATTCCCGAGGATGAGCTGCGGCGGGTGGACAAGATCATTGTCGTCGCTTGTGGCACTGCCTTCTACGCCGGTCTAGTGGCGAAGTACGCGATCGAGCACTGGACGCGAATTCCCTGCGAAGTCGAGCTAGCCAGTGAGTTCCGATACCGTGATCCGATTGTGGACCCAAGCACTCTCGTGGTGGCGATCAGCCAGTCCGGCGAGACCGCTGACACCTTAATGGCCATTCGGCATGCCCGGGAACAGCAGGCTCGGGTGCTGGCAATCTGTAATACCAACGGCTCCACCATTCCTCGAGAGTCCGATGCGGTGATCTATACCCATGCCGGCCCGGAGATTGGTGTCGCCTCGACCAAGGGATTCCTGACGCAACTAGTCGCCTGCTATCTGCTCGGGCTCTATCTGGCACAAGTGCGGGGTACCAAGGACTGCGATGAAATCGGCGAGGTCTTGCGTGAGCTTGCCTCCATGCCAGATGCCATCGCCCGGGTGCTCGATGACATGGAGCCTGTGGAAGCGCTGGCGGCGGAGTTCGTGAACAACCGGTCGGTGCTTTTCATTGGCCGACACGTCGGTTATCCGGTCGCGCTGGAAGGCGCCCTGAAGCTCAAGGAGCTGGCATACATCCATGCCGAGGGTTTCGCGGCCGCCGAGCTGAAACACGGTCCTATCGCACTGATCGAAAACCAGTTGCCGATCTTCGTGGTGGTCCCCTCGAGTTCCGACGTGCTGCATGACAAGGTGCTCTCCAACCTGCAGGAGGTGCGGGCCCGAGGCGCCAAGACGATTGTCTTGGCCGAGGAGGGCGATGATGTGGTCAGTCGGTACGCCGACGTCTTGATCAGATTGCCGAGGGTGTCGACGCTGCTACAGCCCCTGGTGGCGACGGTGCCGCTGCAGATATTTGCCTGCGAGCTGGCCACCAAGAAAGGTCATGACGTCGATCAGCCGCGCAATCTAGCCAAGTCCGTCACTGTTGAGTGACGAGTGCCTTGTGAGGTCAACTCCCCATCCCTTGCTGGGACTTCGCATCAACTGCAGCTGGTGCGAAGTCCCAGGAAGTGATGCGCAGTCAAACAACCCACCTCAATGATCATTGGAGTGGGTATCGACGTCTGTGACGTCGATCGGTTCGCCGAGTCGATAGAGCGACGGCCTGGTCTCACTCGGCGGATCTTCACCGCCGCCGAAGCGGAGCGCCCGATGGCGTCGAAAGCTGCCCGATTCGCTGCGAAGGAAGCCTTGGCCAAGGCGCTCGGTGCGCCGGACGGCTTGTCTTGGTTGGACGCCGAAGTGCTGACCGACGATTACGGCAAGCCCTCCTTCAAGATCACCGGTACGGTTGCCGCTCGGGCCGCCGAACTGGGCATCGGCATCATCCACCTAAGCATGTCCCATGACGCCGGGATTGCCTCGGCCGTCGTAATCTGCGAAGCGTGATCATGCGCGCCTACTGCGTGGACAAGATTCGAAGCATTGAGGAGCGGGCTATCGCCATCGAGGGCGTGGACCCGCTGATGCAGCGTGCCGCGGCAGCCGTGGCCGCTAGCGCATTCGATCTGCTGCGGTCCAGCACTGGCGGCTGCTATGGACGACACGTGATGATCATGGTCGGCGCTGGCAACAACGGCGGCGACGCTTTATTCGCCGGTGTGCGGTTAGTCCGGCGCGGCGTCCGCGTTACGGCCGTGAGATGCCTAGGCACACCGCATCCGGCCGGAGGTGCCGCGCTCCTTGCAGCGGGTGGCCAACTCGTTGACCTCGACGATTCCATCAAGGATCTGGACTATGACCTAGTCATCGATGGGATTTTGGGCATCGGCGGCCGGCCTGGATTGCCGGACCAGATCGCGCGGCTCATCCAATCGGTGGACGAGCGAAGCATTCCGATGATTGCTGTCGATCTGCCATCCGGCGTTGCGGCGGACACGGGCGCAGTCCCGGGCGCCGCGATACGAGCGACGCGTACGGTCACCTTCGGCGAGCTGAAGCCATGCCACTTGCTGCAGCCCGCGATGAGTCAGTGTGGCGCGATTACGGTGGTCGATATCGGGCTGGGCACTGATCATCAGGAGAGCCCCGACCTTCTCGGCATGGATGAGGATGAGCTGGCACGCGCCTGGCCGTATCCCAACGAGCACAGCGACAAGTACTCACGAGGCGCGGTCGGCGTCGACACCGGCTCAGACCAGTACCCAGGTGCGGCCGTGATGTCGGTCTACGGCGCGGTTTACGGTGGCGCGGGTTACGTCCGATACCTCGGCGCCGAGCGGCCTGCGGCCACCATCTCAGAACAACTGCCGAACGTGGTGTTCTCGCCAGGACGAGTCCAGGCGCATCTTTTTGGTTCCGGCTGGGGCGATCGCGCCGACGGCGCCGAGGTGCTGGCGCGCGCCGCCCAACAAGGACTTCCTGCGGTAGTGGACGCCGACGGGCTCGGCTATTTACCGAAGCCAGCGCCTGCAAACTGGCTGCTGACGCCACATGCAGGGGAGCTGGGCAGATTGTTGGGGCGTGAGCGCAGCTGGGTCGAGGAGGATCCAGTTCGAGCGGTGACGACTGCCGCAACGCAGACCGGAGCCACCGTGCTTGTGAAGGGTGCGGCGCAGGTCGTCGCAGCTCCGGATGGTGGGCCGGTGCTGGTTGCCATGCCAGGTCCGGCGTGGACTGCGCAGGCGGGTTCGGGAGATGTGCTGGGCGGTGTGTGCGCGGCCTTGCTCGCCGCCGGCGTCGGTGCCCAGCGGGCGGCCCAGCTTGGAGCATCTGTCCAGGCGGTCGCCGCAGCTGCCCACCCCGGCGTCCTTGCCCCTCAGGAACTGGCGCGCATTATCGGCCAGACCCTGGGTGACCTCGAGCAACGCGCGAGGACGCAGTGATCAGTCAGCTGCGGGCACCGACTGCGGTCGCTGGCATCGACCCAGCGACTGCATCCGCCGAGATCGATTTGGCTGCCTTCCGGTCCAATGTCGCCGCACTGAAGGAACACGCCGGCGCACCGGTGATGGTCGTGGTGAAGGCAGACGGTTATGGGCATGGGATCCTGGCGTGCGCTCGCGAAGCGAGGGCTGCCGGTGCCGAGTGGCTTGGCGTCGCTACCCCGACGGAGGCGTTAACGCTCCGCGAGGCCGGTGATACCGGTCCCATGCTGGCCTGGCTGTATGGCATGGATGAGGACCTCACTTCGTTGGTCGCGGCCGAAGTGGATGTCTCCGCGCAGTCGGTCGAACAGATTGGCCGGGTGGTCAGCGCCGCCGCAGTCGCCGAACGCCGGGCCCGAGTGCATCTCAAGATCGATACCGGACTGTCCCGCAACGGAACACCGGCCTATGACTGGCAGCGTGTTTGTGCGGCGGCGGCTGAGGCCGAACATGCTGGGGCGCTCGCGGTAGTAGGCATCTGGTCGCATTTTGCGGCAGCCGACGAACCTGGCCACCCGTCGGTTCGTCTCCAGATGGAGGCGTTTCAGCGGGCGTACGAGCAGGCGCGGGCCGCCGGCCTGGAGCCCACATTGCGCCACCTCAGTAATTCGG
>DATCXA010000664.1:0-12518 GCA_036566085.1 Propionibacteriaceae bacterium | reverse complement strand
CGGCGCAGGCCCCAGGATGTGTATCGGCGAGCAGTTCGCCTGGGCGGAAGCCGCGACGGTGCTGGCCGAGCTCGGCCGGACCTGGCGCGTCCATCTGACCGGCGCACCGGTGGAGCCCGGTCCGTCCTCGATGACGTTACGGCCGAAGGCTCCCGTCAAGGCGAGGACTTTGCGGCGGAAGTTGGCCTAGGTCGTCGAGGGGTATACAGGTGCCATGGAGCCCGGCCCGGATTTTGTCGCTCAGCTACGCCGATGGGAAGACGCGGGTGGTGTGTGGCGGGTACTCGGCCGCGATCGCGACGCCGTTACCGTCGGCCTCTACCGCTGCGACGACGGTGAGGAGGCTGATCGATTCGTGGCCACCGATCCACGCGTCGCAGAGTTTCTGGCCGGGCGTACCAGCAGTCAAGATCAACTGGAGGCCCCGGGCGTCTCCACGGCGGACAGTGATCAACATGAGCTGCGGGAACGTGATCGTGACTTACAAGGGCGAGCGCGGCAGGCGCGCCCACGGGATCGACTCGGTCGCCCACTCCCCTACGACAGCGAAGGCGTCGAGCCGGTGTCCGAGGAGCCCTTGCCACCGATGGCGACAATCTCCTACGCGCACGAGTTGCTTGCCGACGGCCGGCCGTTTTCAGCCCACGAGGTGTACGAGGCTCGTTGGAAAGCAGGTCCGGACTCGGAGCGGGAACTCTGGCAGGGACTCGCTCAGCTATGCGTCGGCATCACTCACGCCGAACGAGGCAACCGGATCGGCGCGCTGCGCCTCCTCGGCCGCGCTCGGCGACGTTTGGAGACGTACTCGGCCACCGGTGGGCCGGTCTATGGCTTGCACCTCAGCCAGATCATCGAATGGATCCAAGATCGCGAGCGCCAATCCGATGACGGCTCCTGGTTAGCGGACCAACCGTTATAAAGCAACCGCCGGCAGAGAAGCTCGAGTCATGGCAACCGAACTGCGGTGATTGCGCCAGATGGATGCGGCTGCTTGACTGTCAAGATCATCCCTCATTTCCACGCGCCCATCTGAAGGGGGCGAGATGACTGCGCCCGTCGTCACACTGTTTGAAAAGTACGGTGCTGGCGCCCGATACATCGGGCCAAGGGTTGCCGATGCACTCGGTGTTGAATGGATGGATCAGGCGTTTTCCTCCGCCGACATCGAGAGCGCTAAGTATCCGGGCGGGGGAAGAACCGGTGATCAAGGTAGCGGCTTGGCCCGGTTCCTCGGCCGCTTTGCACCCAGTGCGACGGTTCTGGACGACGCGAGCATCCCGTTGGCACAAGCACAGGATGCCGACATGGTCGAGGAGAACACCCGGCTCGTGAAGGAGGCGGGCGCTCGTGGGGTGGTGATCCTTGGCCGCAATGGTGCCCTCATTCTCGGCGACATCCCGACGGCTCTGCATGTGCAGATCGACGCTCCGGTTGAGGCCCGCATCGCCCGCGCCGCCAAGGAGGAGGGACTCGACTTGGCCCACGCGACACGGCGACAGCGCAACGAGGATTGGGCACGAGCCGAGATGTCAGAGAAGTTCTACTACTGGAATCCCATGAGCATTGATCGCTATGACCTTGTCGTCAATACAGGGGTCCTCGACCTTGATACGGCTGTCGATGTGATCGTGGCGGCGTATCGGGCAAAAGCCGCGCGAGCCACTCAACCCACCGCCTAACGCCCGGGACCCCAACCTTCTGATCGAGCAAAGGAGCTTCGATGAAGAAGTTGACCCTACGCAACTATCTCGGCTACGCGGCTGGCGACCTAGCGAACAACTTGGCTTTCTCGCTGCAGGCGCTGTTCCTGCTCATTTACTACACGAACGTCGTAGGCCTGAATCCAGCGGCAATTGCGACGATGTTCCTGGTCGTACGAGTGTGGGATGCCTTCGCTGACCTCGCGGCCGGGCGCCTCGTCGACATCACCAGATCCCGTTGGGGCAAGTTCAGGCCGTACCTGCTATTTGCCTCACTCCCGTTACTGCTGTCAAGTGTCGCCTTGTTCACCGTCCCGAGCTTCGACAGCACGACCGCCAAGTACGTATATGCCTACATCACCTACGCGCTGCTGGGCTTCCTGTACTCGCTGACCAACATCCCGTACGGTTCATTGGCTACTGCCATGACACAGGATCCGGTGGAGCGCTCCCGGCTTGGGATCTGGCGGAGCGTGGGACCGATCCTCGGCATTTTGGTTCTCGTCGTGGTGATCGCTCCTCAAATCACCCGATACAGGACTCAGCCCGATCAGCTTCAGACCTTCCTGACGATTGTGACCATCGTGTTCGCCGTCATCGGGTACGCGCTCTACCTTTTGTGCTTCTTCAACACCACAGAGCAGGTAGTTCATGAGTCAAAACCGGTGACGATCAAGGAAACCATTGACACCGTCAGGCAAAACCGGCCGCTGCTGATCTTGTGCGTTTCCAACCTCGTTTTCCTCACCGGGATCTTCGGGCTCCAGGCGTCCCAGGCCTACTTCGCGGCCTACATCCTCGGCAACTCGACGCAGCTGATCTGGATGGTTGTGGCTACGTCGCTGTCCACTTTCGTAGCGGTGCCCATTGTGCCCAGGTTCGTTGCCAGGATCGGCAAAAAGAAGACGTTCTTGATCGGGGCGCTCGGTCTTGTCGTGATGGGCACTTGGATTTTCATCATGCCGGCGAGCCTGCCGATCGTTGTCGTGTCGTTCTTTGTCTTCGGCCTCTTCCAAAATCTGTCGATGTCGTTGCTTTTCGCCTTCGAGGCCGACGCGGTCGAGTACGGCGAATACCAGACCGGCAAACGTACCGAGGGCGCCACCTATGCGATCTATTCCTTCTTCCGCAAGGTTTCCCAGGCCGTCGCCGGCGCAGTCGCGGGCTACGCACTCGCTTTAGGCGGTTTCGTGGCGAAAGCGCCAGAACAACCTGGCTCCGCCCTCCTCACGATCCGGGGACTCGTGGGTCTCGGCCCCGCGATCTTTGCACTCCTCGGCGCACTCATCTTCCTCGCATATCCGTTAACGGACACACGCTTCCGGGAGATCGTTAGGGAACTCCACGCCCGTCACGGCATCAAGGACGACCGTGGCGACGCGGCGGTTGAATCAGTCGATGCCACAGCCCCCCTTGCGGAGTCGTGACCCAATAAAAGGAGCTTTCATGCTGCGACCTCAAGACACCAGTACCCGCGAACGGAAGAGCCTGAATGGTTTGTGGCAGTTCAAGCTTGACCCCGACGGCGAGGGCCGCTCGGCGGGTTGGTTCAGCCAGTCTTTGCCCGAATCCCGAGAGATGGCGGTGCCGGCCAGCTTCAACGACATTGCGGCCGACGCGACGGTTCGCGACTACTTCGGCGACATCTGGTACCAGACCACGGTCTGGGTGCCGCAGGGCTGGGAGGGACGGCTGACTGTGCTGCACTTCGAGTCGGCCACCCACCGGGCGACGGTCTGGGTCAACGACGTTGAAGTGGTGTCGCATGAGGGCGGCTACACCCCATTCGAAGCCGACATCACCGACCATGTCACCGCCGGGCAGCCGGTGCGTATCACGGCGTTGATCAACAACACACTGCATTGGCAATCCATCCCACCAGGCGTCATCGAAGACACCCCGGCCGGTAAACGGCAGCGCTACTGGCACGACTTCTTCAATTACGCCGGAATCCACCGGACCGTTTGGCTTTATGCCACCGATCCGGCTTACATCACCGACGTCACGGTTGCTACCGATCTCGACGGCGCTAACGGCGTAATCGAGTACACAGTCGACGCGGCGGGAACCGACGATGTAGAGACGAGGGTGATCTTGCGGGACGCCGAGGGAACTGAGATCACAACTAATACGGGATCAAGCGGTACCTTGCGCGTGCCAAACGTGCACAAATGGGCCCCGGGAGATGGCTACCTCTACGATCTTGAGATTCAGCTGGTACGCGGGGACAACGTCGTGGACAGCTACCACCAAAGCGTCGGCGTACGCACCGTCAAAGTCGACGGAATCCGGTTCTTGATCAACGGCGAACCGTTCTATTTCACCGGCTTCGGCAAGCACGAGGACATCCCGGTGATCGGCAAGGGCCACAGCGATGTCTATCTGGTACACGATTTCGAGCTGCTGAAATGGATCGGCGCCAACTCGTTCCGAACATCGCACTATCCCTACTCAGAAGACGTCCTCGACTACGCCGACCGGCAGGGCGTCGTGATCATCGACGAGACGGCCGCCGTCGGCTTGAACATGGGACTGGGCGGTGGAATCTTCGGCTCACAGGGCTATCAGACGTTTTCGCCGGAGACTGCCAACGACGCAACCCGGGAAGTGCACGCTCAGGCCATTCGGGAGCTGATCGCTCGGGACAAGAATCATCCGAGCGTGGTGTTGTGGAGCATCGCGAACGAGCCGGAATCTGACACCGAGGGGGCGGAGAAGTACTTCCAACCGCTGTTCGACGTCGCCCGTGAAGCCGATCCGACTCGGCCCGTCGGATTCGTCAACGTGATGCTGGCACCCCATGGAAAGTGCCGAGTGTCCCAGTTCGGTGACGTTTTGATGTTGAACCGCTACTACGGCTGGTATGTCAACACCGGTGATCTGCCGGCTGCGGAGCTGGCCTGGGAGGAGGAGCTCAAAGGCTGGGCGAGTGAAGGCAAGCCGATCATCATTACCGAATACGGTGCCGACACTTACCCCGGACTGCGCTCCCTCGATGCAAGCCCCTGGACCGAGGAGTACCAGGTTGAGTACCTGGATATGAACCATCGGGTCTTCGACCGCATCGATGCCGTCGTCGGTGAACAGGTCTGGAACTTCGCCGACTTCGCCACCACCTCCGGAATCATGCGCGTCGGCGGCAATAAGAAGGGTGTCTTCACCCGTGATCGTCAGCCAAAGGAAGCCGCCTACGCGCTGCGCCGGCGCTGGCGCAAAGATCTCTGAGGCCGTCAGACCGACTTGTCAGAATCTCAGAGTGCTATAGCTCTTTGAGAGTCTGACAAGTCGGTTAAGCCAGCAGCCAGGTAATGATCAAGATCACCGGCACTGAGAGCAGCGTAGTCACGAAGATCATGTCCCGCGCCAAGATCGCGCCGCGGTCGTAACGCAGGGCGAAGGTGAAGATGTTCTGCGCGGTGGGCAGCGCGGCGATCACGGTAACCGCGAGCAGGTTATGACCGGATAGTCCCACGGCGTACGCACCGATGAGGTAGGCCGCGATCGGCTGCACAAGTAGTTTGAGCGTCGCCAGGGTGGCGATCTGGATCGTTGGCTCGCCGGCGCCGGGTCGGGGTCCGAGTCGGAGTGAGATGCCGTATGCGAGCAGCATCGATGGCACGGCGATGCCCCCGACAAGAGTCAGTGGCGCGTTGATGATGACCGGCAGCTTGATCCCGGTGAGAGCAAGGATCAATCCGATCAGGGATCCCACCGCGAGAGGATTGCGGAATGGCTGGCTTAGCCGGATGAGCAGCAGCCGCCGTGCGGACGTGTCTGGGGCGGGTACATAGGTGATCGTGTCGAGCACTGCCAGACCGCTCGGTTGCAAGATCACCAACTGGGCCAGCAGCATCGGCGCGACTAACGCGGCATCGCCCAGCGCGTACGCGGCGATTGGCAGGCCAAGATTGGCGGCGTTGACATAGGCAGCAGAGAAGGCCGCGATGACAGTGTCACCGGCTTCGCGCTTCCAGAGCAGTCGGGCCAGCAGGACGGCGGTGGTCGCAACCACCGCCACGCTGCCAAGCGAGGCGATCAAATTTGCTGAGAACAATCGGTGGATATCGGTGCCGCCCAACACGGTGATCATGAGAGCCGGGCTGGCGACATAGAACGCCACCCGCGTCAGTACGCCTTGCGCGGTGGCATCGAGAATCTTCAGCTGGGCGAGTAGGAAGCCGAGGCCGATGACGATGGTGATGGTGGCGAATCCGGCCAGGACGCCCTGCACCTCATCGCTCCTTCAGGCCGTAATAGACGTCGAACTTCAGCCGAGAACCACGCTCACTGACTTAATCCCGGGCTTGATCATCCTGTCACGCCTGCTCCAGCGGGTACGCCACGAAGGCAAACCGACGACTGTCCGGCGACCAGCTATTGACGTTGATCGTTCCCTGCCCGCCGAAGAGCGGGAAGCGACATACGACATACCGCCAATCTGCGGTGCGTACCACCCGCACTTCCGCATCCAGATCGGGCGGGTGCCCAAGTGTGCCAGGCGGAAAACTGATGTAGCTGGCAAGTTCGCCGTCGGGTGACAGGTGGGGAAACCAGTCGACGGACTCCGACTCGACGAGCTGCTCGATGGGCCCGCCCTCACTGGGCATGCGAGCGAGCTGGGCGTGGCCCGGGCGGCTGCTGAACCCCTCGGTGTTGAAATACAGCCAGGCACCGTCGGGCGAATACTCGGGTCCGTCGAGGTGACTGCTTCCGGCCGCCGGATAACGCGCCTCGGCTCCGGTCGAGGAAATGAGTGCTAGCCGGCCGGGGACTGAGAAATCTGATTGCGGGATTTCGACGAAAGCTAGCGTCGTGCCGTCCGGGCTGACGCCGTGCAGGAAGTGATAGCGGGTCGAGTCGTGCGTAATGCGCTTCGCGGTGCCGCCAGCGACCGGTGCGACATAGATGTGGCCGTCGTTTGCGGACAGATAGATCAGGCCGCGCTTGGCGTCGAGGACGTGATCATTGTTGATCGGCGGCAGCTCATCAATGGGAACGAGCTGCAACGCAGCCTCCGGCCCGAGCTCGAGCCGCCACAAGTGCCCGTCTCCATTGAGCAGGAGCCCACCGCCGTCGGGAGCCCAATTAGGCGCCTCCAGCAGCAGCGTATCGGTGGAGTACACCAGCTGCGAGGATCCGCCCGCGACCTCGGCGATCCAGACCTCCGCCCTTTGGCCGGGTCTAAGCGTTCTAGGCGCCATCGTCGAGCCATCCAGCCTAGTCAGTGATAGCTCCTAATTTTGATCTTCCGAACGTAGATGATCACGCTACCCGACTTGGTCAGCATTGGCCCACCATTGACCGCCCGCGGTCAAAGCGGCACGCTCTTAGCCATGACTGAGGATCCTGGCGGCACTGTGGGCTGCGATGTGTGTAGAGTCCTGCTAGTTGCGGACAAGGTGTCGTTGCACAACGAGTGGCATCGCATCGAGAATGAACGGCTTGAGGGCCTCGCTCAAACCGTGCGCGAACTGGTCGAGACGGTGCGCGGCCGTCGCGCTTGACCACGACACAGCCTTTCCGACCCGTAACCATTTAGAACACGATCCGGCACAATCGGCCGAAATCGAAGACGCGCACGCTTAATCGCTGCATACTAAGCCGGACATATGCTTCGGCGTTCGGGGGGATGCAGTTATGCGGCGCAGGTATTGGCGCGCCAGCGCGCTGGCTGGATTGTTGGGTCTGATCACAAGTGTCAGCACCGGAGTCGGCATAGCAGTCGCCCATCCGGGCGATGGTGACGAGACCGACGTTGAGCATGCCAAGCAAGATCTTGCTGGCACCTCGATCGAGAAGATCGAGAAGGACACCCAAGCCAACGCGACCAAGATCAAGAATGAGACCGGACACACTCCCGGCCGCCGGTCCGATGAGCAGACGGTACCCAACGCGAAACTCTCCGCTGCCGCGGCGCAGGATCCGGGCCAGGGTGGATCCTGGAGCTCGGTAATCCCCACCGACCAAGGAAGCAAGGTCGGCGTCGTGCCGATTTTCCAGGCCGTCTTGCCGAACGGCAAGGTCCTGATGTGGGACTCAGTGGGGCAAAGCGCGCCAGAGCAGATGCCCACCAATACCTTCACTCGGGCCATGGTTTGGGATCCCACGACTAACACGTACAACCGCAGGGACGTCTCGGGCTACAACATCTTCTGCGCTGGATATACCCAGCTCGCCAATGGCAACGTGCTGGTGGCCGGCGGAAACAAGAATGCTGCGCTGGACGGCATCGTGCAGACCCACATTTTTAACTGGCAGAACGAGACGTGGAGCCGTGGACCGGACATGGCGGCGGCACGGTGGTATCCCGCTGTCCAGGCTCTGGGCAACAACGAAGCAGTGATCGTCGGCGGCGGCCAGGCAATCCCCGAGGTTTACCAGACCGATGGAAAACTTCGACGGCTGACCAACGCCAGCGGGTACAGCGATCGGTTGTACGCATTCCTGACCACGCGTCCTAATGGACAGGTCGAGTTGATGGGTCCCGTGACCCAGATGAACACCATCGATACCAGTGGCACGGGGAAGATCGCCGCGACAAAAGCACGGGATGGCATCAATCGCACTTATGGCGGCTTCGCTACCTACGACGTTGGCAAGGTAGTGGTGGCTGGCGGCGGAGATATCACCGAGGGCACCCAAACGCACGTTCCAACCAAGACGGCCTACATCGTCGATGTCAATGGCAAGAGCACCGCGCCGCCCAGCACGACGGTGACACAAACCAGCTCAATGTCAGTCGGCCGGCGGCAACACAACCTCACCATCCTGGCTGACGGTAGCGTGCTGGCAACCGGCGGAATGAGCAAGGCGACCAACGCGAACGTCGACCTCGATAACCCCGTCTTCGCCGCCGAGCGCTGGGATCCAGCGACAGGGAACTGGACAGTTTTGTCCGGCGCCAGCCGCGTGCGGCAATACCACTCCAGTGCAACGCTGCTTCCCGACGGCCGGGTACTCACCGGCGGCGGCGGAGTCTGTGCTTCTTGCGTCAACCTGGGCTACCTGGAGAAGAACATCGAGTACTTCGAGCCGCCCTATCTATTCAAGAAGGACGGCAGCGGGCAGAAGGCGACCCGACCGGTGATCAACTCTGTACCGAGCACCGCTACCTATGGACAAGATTTCGACATCAGTTCAGCGCAGGCCGGATCGATTGCCAAGGTTGGGCTGGTACGCCTCGGAGCGGCCACTCACAGCCAAGATCAGGGACAGCGCTACGTACCTTTGTCGTTCACAGCCTCAAGCGACACGCTTAAAGCCACCGCGCCAGCGAACTCGAACATCGCGCCCGCTGGCTACTACATGCTCTTTATCACCGATGATGCAGGTGTTCCATCGGTGGCCAAGATGATCAAGCTGCAGCCAAAGCCGGCGGTCAAGGGCGCTTCGTCAGATTTCAACGGCGACGGCTCCTCCGACGCGGTGGTCGCGGATCCTTACGCAGATCCCGGAGGTGTCTCCGACGCCGGGCAGATCACGGTGATGTACGGCAATAGCGGCACGATCGGCGGCGGGTCGGTCGATACCCTGGTGCAGGGCTCGGACAGTGTGGGCAACACCGCCTCGGCCGGAGACCGATTCGGCTCAACGGTGGCGGCCGCTGATGTTGATAACGATGGCTACACCGACCTGCTCGTCGGAACACCATACGAGGACATCTCAGGCCAGGCCGATTCTGGGCTGGCACAGGTCATCTGGGGTTCCTCAAGTGGGCTCGGCAAGGGCAAAGCCTCGACACAGCTGACCCAGGATTCCTTTGGCCGCACCGTTACAGCTGGTGATCAACTGGGGTCTGCGATAGATGCAACCAATGAGCTGGGCGCCGACTTGCCAATGGTGGCTGTCGGGGTTCCGGGCGGCAATGTCTCAGGGCAGAACGACGCCGGATGGGTGGGCTTTTTTACCGCCGGCCTCAACGATCCAAGGGCTGTTGATCAAGAATCTGCCGGAATTCCGGGTGCGGCTGAGGCCGGGGATCGGTTCGGCGATGCGATCACACTCGGCCTGATCGCCGGGACCTCGAGCCGAGTTGATGCCGCAGTTGGTACGCCGGGGGAGGATTTGGGTTCCGGTACGAGCGCGATCAGCAACGGCGGCGCGTTCACCGTGATCAACGATCTCTACACCGGAGTCGTGGCTGGGCAGGCATACGACCAGAACAGCTCAGGAGTTCCTGGCACCCCGGAGACCAATGACGCCTTCGGCCAGGTCCTGGACAGCGTACGAGTCGGCAGCACGACCCACTTGGCGGTCGGAATTCCCGCCGAGGACATCGGAACTGCGGCCGATGCGGGAAGCGTGCAACTCTTCACCTCTACGGGCACCACCGTTACGCCCGGCGTCGGGCTTACTCAAGACACGACCGGCGTGACTGGCACGCCCACCGCAGGTGATCAATTCGGGCGCCGTATAGTCCTGGGGCCCCCGGGGCTGAGTGACACCAAAACCCGGCTCGCCGTATCGGCGCCGTACAAGGATTCCGGAGCAACCGACGCCGGCCAGGTCCAGATCTTCGCACTTGATGATCTTGGTGCTGAAGTGACGCACGACCAGAGCTCGACAGGGGTCGGCACAGCGGCAGCCAATGATCATTTCGGTGAGGGACTGGGTTTTGTATCCGGTGTCGCGGAACGCGCGATCCTGGTCGGCGTGCCGGACGACGTGCAGTACTCCAGTGGCGTCGTGAGCGTCATCCCGCTACCCAGTGGGACACCACGCACCTGGCGCCCGGGTGTGGGTGGTGTGCCAACCACCGGGGCTGACCGCTTCGGTGGCGCCGCGGGCGGTGAGGTGCAGCAGTAGCGCAAGGTGACCAGCTGCTAGGAGGCGACGTACATCGCGCTCGCCGAAGCGGCGGCCGCAAGTGGGCTGCTTGCGACCGACCGCATACGGCGAGGCTCCCCATCCCCTGCAAACCGCGTGGCCGACACTGTCCCTTGAGACGCGCTGAGCAAACAGAGTCCGATGCGCCTTGTGCAAGACCGGGCTAAATATCGAGCCGAAATCCATGCCTTGGCCGCGACGGATGATCATCGAATGAAAGCTGAACAATCTCGGGTGCCGGCCGCTCGCAGTTGGCTTCCCACCCACGATCTAATGGGCGCCTCATCGGGCGCCACAAATCCAGTTGGAAGTGGAATTCCGTCCATCCCAGATTCAGGCCCGTCACGTAGGGCAGGGGCTGATTTCCCACGTCTACGGAGCTCGAGCGCGATAGAAAATCATAATCGGACATCAGATCTTTGCCCACGGACGATGACAGCCCGATAGGCGGACTGTATGCAAGCCATGAGGTAAACCACGGGGAGCGGACGCATTGCAGGTCTGGCCCCCCCAATCTCGCTCGTCCCGGCGGTCCGAAAGCGGCCCGAACGTCCCAGACTGGCTGTTGATTCAGCAATATGAGTACAGCGCGACCCTGCTGCCTCAGTCAAGACCATTCGACTCCAACGCGAAGAATTACCGCCCTCGCTGGCGCCGTTCGGGGTCGAGCGGTTTGAACCTTTCAGAGGGCCTGGGTCTTCCTCGCGGCGCTCTGGTTAGATTCGCTGCATGGCCGATGAGGAGATGCTCAGCGATGACGTACCGGCCCGCCGCGAGGTGGCGGCCCGGATGACCGAAGCGGCACATGCGTGGCTGGAGACCCTTGATGCCGACCAGCGCGGGATCGGCCGGGGAGCCGTTCCCTCCGATGAGCGTGACGACAACGAACGCCGCCGCTGGTTCTACACCCCGACTGATCATGGCGGCCTCACCATCGATCAACAACGACCAGCACAGCAGCGGGCCGCAATGCGGCTCATCTCGACCGGGCTCTCTCCCGCCGCGTACGTCACGGTCGCGTCGATCATGGGCCTGGAGAACGTGCTGGACTACGTCGAGGGGTTCAAGGCCAGCTTCGGTCGGGAACGCGGCCGCGACCCTGGGATGTACTACCTGCGGGTCTTCGGCGAGCCAGGCGACAAGGGCCTGTGGGGTTGGCGTTTTGGTGGGCACCACGTCTCGTTGCACAACCTCGTGGTGGAGGGAGTCCTTGTCGCTACGACGCCGTGCTTCCTTGGCGCGAATCCCGCCACGTCACCTCTGCTCGGAGGAGCAGCGAACCGCCCACTCGCCCGCGTGGAAGACCTGGGCCGTGATCTGGTCCGGTCGCTGGGTCCCGAGCTCGGCGCCCGCGCGATCTTGTTGCCGAAGGCTCCATCCGACTTCGTTACTGTCAACCTCACATACCTCAGCGACGGCGATGGGGTCCTTCCGCTTGTTGGCATGTACCGCGACGAGCGATTCCCCGACCCGGTACAGCAGGCGCAGTTGCAGTCGCTGAGCGACGCCATCGCTGAGGTCACTGGGCTGAGTGCCGCAGACCAGGAGGCCGTTGCGTACTCGATGGAGCCTAGGGGCGTACCGGCCGCGGAGTTCGACGCCGAACAACGCGAGATGCTACGAGCTCTGCTCGCCACCTACCTCGATCGAGCACCAGCCGGTGTGTCGCCGCTGCGTCGTTACGACGACGATGCGGCCCTGGACGCTGTGTACTTTGCCTGGGCAGGACCGACGACGCCGGGCGAGCCGCACTACTACCGTGTGCAAGGGCCACGGCTGCTGATCGAGTGGGACAACACCCAAGACAATGCCAACCATGGCCACTCGGTGTGGCGGGATCCCCTGTCGGACTTCGGTCTCGACGTACTCGCCGGGCACCGGGCGGCGCACCATCGCTGATGACGGAGCGATGCAGCAGTAGCCCGCTTAGAAGATCCGGATGGCCGTCTCGGCTGGCGCCGCCAGCAACCGTTCGATCTCCTCGTCCAACCG
>DATCXA010000662.1:0-2091 GCA_036566085.1 Propionibacteriaceae bacterium | reverse complement strand
CTGGGCCAGTCTCGAAACGCTGACTGCCCGCCGGCTCAAGGGAGATGATCTTGAGCGAGGAGTACCTCCAGGCCGCGGATTCCGGAGTCACCTCGACCTGGTACGGACCCGAGCCGGCAGAACCGGACCGCAGCAAGTAGCGCGATTCCATGATCGTTACCGAACGATCGAGGTAGCGGTATCGACCGCCTTCGCAACGTCGTCATCGGCCGGATAGAGCATGGTGCGGCCGACGACGAGACCGCGCACCGACGGCAGCGCGAGAGCCGCCTGCCAGGCAGCGTAGGTTTCGTCTGGCGCGCTGTCGGGATCGCCGCCGAGCAGCAGCGTCGGCAGCGTCGTGGCATCCATCACGCGCTCCATCTCATGGACCACCGGCAGCTTCAGCCAGGTATATGCGCTGGAGGCACCCAGGCCCTGTGCGATGTGCACCGACTTGATCACGGCATCTGCGGAGAGGTCGTTGACGATCTTGCCGCCGAAGCGACTGGACATGAACGGCTCCACCATCGCGATGAGCTTCGCCCGATTGAGCTCGGTCACGGCCTGACCGCATCGCTCCAGTGTGGCCACGGTGCCCGGATCCTCAAGATCAACTCGCAGAAGCATCTTGGCGCCCTCGAACCCCGCTTCGATGGTCCCGGGTACGTCGTAGCCGGTGTTGCGATCATCCATCTCGAAGACCGAACCCTGCAGACCGCCTCGATTGAGTGAGCCGAACACCAGCTTCTCCTCCAAGGCACCCAGCATCAGCAAGTCCTCGGCGATGTCGGCTGTCGCAAGCAGACCATCTACGCCGGGTCGGGTGAGCGCCGTCACCAGCCGATCGAGCAGGTCGGTGCGGCTTGCCATTGCGGTCGGGTTGCCCGCCGCACTCAGCGCGCCGCGGGCCGGATGATCACACGCGATGATCATCAACTTCCCATCAGGCCCGAACAGCTCACGCTTGCGCCGAGCGCGAAGCAGTTGATTGATGCGTTGCGGATCACGGCTGCGGATCTCATTGAGCTCACCGATCGAGCCTGCGAACTGGGTTCCCGACGACGCGTCGGTCATGGTGCTCATCGGGTGGCGCTCGGAGTCGCGAAGTGCACAGCAAGCGTGTCGGCGAGATGCTCGTTAGGATCCCCGCCCGCCAGCAGCGTCTCGATCTCGGCTGCCGTCGGCATGGCGGTTGAGCACTCCAGTCGCGAGGCAACGATCGCACCAGCGGCGTTGGCGTGCTGCAGCACCTTCTGCAGCGGCCAATCAGCAAGTAGGCCGTGACAAAGCGATCCGCCAAACGAGTCACCGGCGCCAAGGCCGTTAAGTGGTCGGATCGGTATCGGCGGCGACTCAACTCGCTCGCTTCTGGTCTTGGCTAGCACTCCCTTCGGTCCCTGCTTGACAATCGCCAACTCCACCCCAGCGTCGAGTAGCGCATCAGCAGCTTTCTCCGGCTCGGTTTCGCCGACTGCGACTTCGCACTCCTCACGATTACCCACTGCGACCGTTACGTGCGGCAACGCGCGCTGCACCTGTTCGGTGGCGTGCGCCGGGGTGTCCCAGAACATCGGTCGGTAGTCAAGATCAAGTACGGTAAATTGCCTACGCGCCCGAGCCTCCAAGACCGCGAAGTGCGACTCGCGGCTCGGCTCCTCGCTAAGACCGGTCACGGACAACCACATCAATCGAGTAGCGCGTACCGCGTCGAAGTCGATGTCCGATGGTTTGACCTGCATGTCGGGCGCCGACGGCTTGCGGTAGAACCAGAGCGGGAAATCATCGGGCGGAAAGATCTCGCAGAACGTAACCGGCGTGGCGTACTCGGTGTTGGTCACAACATAACGATCATCAACATTCAGCTCACGCAGTGCCTTGCGCACGTACTTGCCGAACGGATCATCACCCACGCCGGTGATGATGGCCGCCCTTCGTCCAAGTCGCGCCGCGGCGACGGCCACGTTGGCCGTTGTACCACCTAAGTACTTACCAAATGTCTGAACGTCCTCGAGCCCGACGCCTATCTGCAACGGATAGATGTCGACACCACTGCGACCAAAGGTGAGGACGTCCAGCGCCGGCTCAGTCTGTGCATCCGGACGGTCCTGA
>DATCXA010000658.1:0-6137 GCA_036566085.1 Propionibacteriaceae bacterium | reverse complement strand
ATAACAGAAGCAAAAACAAGAACCGCTCCTCGAATGCCTGCGACAGGCTTCCTGCGCCGGGGACCGCCGCGTCCAGAGTCACCGACGGCACCACGACGACCGACTCATCCTCGAAGCCGAGTCTTATGGACTCGGTCAATGTGCGCCGCGCATCCCAGACGGCCGGCATTCGCTCCTGCAACCGGGAGAAGAGACGGCTCCGCTCTGACTCGTCCAAGTCGGACAGACGCGGCGCGGACCTTTGAGTATCGGTCTTCAGCTCGGTCACGAAGGCACCTGCGCTGAGCTGTTGATCATACGAGACACGCGAAACACGCGGATGGGCCTGCTGAACCCCTTCAGCTCCAGAGCGCCGACAGGCTCACCGGCGGCTACGGCCTCTACCGCGCTAAAGACTCGCTGCGATACCAGCACCTGTCCGGCATCGGCCTTGCCACATAACCGGGCCGCGAGGTTGGTGACAGTACCGATTGCTGCATAGTCGAAGCGGCCCTCATACCCGATACGGCCCAGGGTCGCGAAGCCCTGAGCGATGCCGACACCGAAGCCGAGATCATGGCCGAGCCGGCTCCAGCCCTCGACCAGACCCGCAACCCGATCACGCATAGCCAGCGCCATCTCCACCGCACGTTGGGTGGGGTCTTCGAGGGGAATAGGGTCGTTGAAGAACACCATCAACCCATCGCCGGTGAAGCGCTCCAGGGTTCCCTCATAACGAAAGATCAGCTCGCCGAGTGCTGCGTGGTACTCGCTGAGCACCCCCATCACCTCTTCGGGCTCACTCGACTCAGCGAACGCCGTGAACCCCCGCAGATCACAGAAGACCACGACGATCTCACGACGGTGACTGCCCAGGATGGAGTCGTCGCCGGAGTTGATCAACAGATCGGCGACTTGAGGAGAGAGGAACCGTCGCAGCCGGTTCATCCGCTGCAGCTCTTCCAACTGCGTATTCACCCGAGCCTCGAGCTCGGCGTTCCACTCGGCCAGCTCAGCCGCCTGCCGGGTAATGGTGTCGTGGTATCGCTTGATCCGAGCCAACGAGGCCACCCGGGCTAGCAGCTCGCTCTGATCGAACGGCTTGCTGACGAAGTCGTCTGCACCGGCTTCGATGGCTCGGGTCTTCTCCTGGTGTCCGCTGGCAGTGATCATCACCACCGGGAGATACGCAGTCTCAGACGCACTGCGGATCCGTCGGCAGACTTCGTACCCGTCGATACCGGGCATGACTATGTCGAGGAGCACCAAGTCTGCACCCGAGGAGGGCAACAGCTCGAGCGCCTGCTCGCCGGATGTTGCGCGCAACACGCGGTAGCCCCGCGGCGAGAGCACGGCGTCCAAGAGACGCAGGTTCGCCGGCTGGTCATCAACCGCCAGGATGGTGACGGGCTCAGTCATCGTCGTGCTTCTCGCGCAGGAACCCGGCGACCTGATGCGGAAGCTCGCGTACGCTGATCGGCTTGCTGAGGTAGCCGTCGAACCCATCTAGCAGGGCGCGGTCGCGATCCTCCGCCATCGCGAAGGCAGTCAGGGCGACGACCGGGACGTCGGCTCCGCTCGCGTCGTTCCTGATCAGTCGAAGTGCTTGCGTCCCATTGATCCCCGGCAGCTGCAGATCCATCAAGATCACGTCCGGTTGGCTGTCGTGGGTCCGCGCCACCCCTTCCTCGCCGGTGTGCGCTTCGATCACGTCGAAGCCGGCCTTCAGTAGCACGTCCCGTACCAGCTTGAGGTTGAGTGGGTTGTCCTCCACGATCAGGACCCGCGCCGTGCTCATGCGCTCAACACCTTCACGTTGCGCAGGGCCTCGATCAGGTCGTCCCGGCTCACCGGCTTGGTCAGGTAGCCGGCCGCACCAAGAGCGAGCCCGCGCGACTTCTCATCCAGGATCGACACGATGATCACCGGCACATCTCGGGTGGTCTCGTCGCTGCGCAACGCATCGAGCACAGCCCAGCCATCGATGCCGGGCAGCCGAATGTCCAGCACTACGGCCACGGGCCGTCGCCGGCGGATCTCATCTAGGCCCTCGATTCCGTCCCGTGCGCGGACAACCTGCACGCCAGTGCCGACCAGGTAAGCCGTCAGCAGCTCCAGCGTTGCCCGGTCGTCATCAATGATCACTACCACGGATCGACGGCCGTCCACCTGCTCACCCTCGCGCGTTCCGACTTCGGCGACGGTCCGCTCGAATGGCATGCCGACGTGGAAGGCGCTGCCGACGCCGACCTCGGACTCGAGCCAGATTCGTCCACCCAGCAAGGTCATGATCTTGCGGCAGAGCGTCAGTCCGAGCCCGGTCCCTTCCTCGCTCGGGGGACCGCGACGACCTTGCTGGAACGACTCGAAGATCGGTTCCCAGTCGTCTGGGGCGATGCCGGGACCGTTGTCGCGAACGGTGATCACCAGCTCGTTGCCGACCGGCTCAGCCGTAACGTCGACCCGCCCGCCGTCGGGGGTGAACTTGACCGCATTGCTCAGCAGGTTCACCAGGACCTGACGCAGTCGCAGCTCATCGGACTCAATCTGGTCGATGGTCCCCTCGATCGAGGAGTTGATCGTGATCCGGTGCCGGGCTGCCCGCTCGCGCACCATCGAGATCGCGTGCTCGATCGCCGCCGGCACCGAGACCGTGGAAATCTCGAGCTCCATTCGACCCGCTTCAACCTTCGACAGGTCGAGGATCTCGTTGAGCAGGGCGAGTAGGTGCTTGCCCGAGCTCAGGATGTCACGGAGGTATTCGTCTTGCTTGTCGTTCAGCTCACCGAAGAGGCGTTCCAGCAGCACCTCCGAGAATCCGATCACCGCGTTCAGCGGGGTCCGCAGCTCGTGCGACATGCTGGCCAGGAAATCAGACTTGTGCTGACTCATCACCTGCAGCTCGGCGCTCTTCTGCTGCAGCTCGCGAAAGAGCTGGGCGTTATAGACCGCCATCGCCGACTGGCTGGCAAAGGTCTCAAGGAACTCCAACGTGTCCTCGGAAAAGTCTCCCGGCGTGCGACGGCGAACCACAAGAGCACCGATAATGCGCTTATCGCGAAGGACAGGAACGGCGAGCACGGACCGCCAGCCGTCGTCGTACAAGACCTGGAGGTGAGGGTCGAGCTCGACCAGGTCGAGGTTGGGCACAGCGATCGGGTGGCCTTCGCGAGCTGCTCGGCCGACCAGGGTGCTGTCCAGCTCAATCCGGGTGCTGCGCAGTCGCGCCAGCAGCTCGGGACTGCTCGCGTACGCGCTGCGGACTGTGAAGCAGCGCTCTTCATCGACGTACTCCATGACCGAACCGCCGTCACAACCAGAGAAGCGAACCGCGTTCTTGATGATGTTGGACAGCACTTCGTCGAGCACCAGGCTGGAGCCGACCATCTGGCCGACGTCGCTCAAGGCCTCCATCTGCTCGACCCGCCGAGCCAGCTCCGCACCCCGCTCCTCCAGCGCCCTCACCAGGTGGACATTGTGAACCACGACGGCCGCCTGCGCGGCGAAGGCTTCCAGCAACGCCTCCTCGCGGTCGTCGAACGGGTCGACCTCAGTGCGGAACAGAGAAAGGCCTCCAACGACCTCGCCGTCGAGCAGCATCGGCGCCGACATCGAGCTCCGGATGCCGCCCTTTTGCTGCACGTCGCTGCGCATGTACTCGGTGTCGGTAAGCACGTCGCTGACCTTCTGAACCCGGCGTTCCACAGCCGCCCGTCCGATTACCGTGCCCCGGTTCACCTCCATCGGGAAGTCGGTCACGTTGCGGACGAACTCCTGCGATAGACCGACGGAGGACGCCAACCGGAAGATGCCATCCTCAATCAGGTAGATCGCAGCAGTGTTGCCCCGGCAGAGCCGCCGAGCGCTTTCGACCACGGTGTCGAGTACCGCGTCAGGGTCGGAGGTCGACCGGCCGAGCGCGGTGAGCACCTCGTTGGTGGCCCTGAACTGCTCGGTCGCGTCGGCGTAGTCGCGGAGCAGCCTGCTGTGTTCCTCAGCGCTCGGCGTCGATGCGGACAAGGACACCTTCCTGAGCGAGCGATCTCCGAAATAACTCAGGCTCAGTCTGGTCGACCTGACCGCGAGAGCGCAAGGGAAACCGCTCCCAGTACGCGGACGAGCAGCCATAGGCTGCTCGTGTCGACCAAGCGCCTGGAAGGGAGATGGGGGTGTCGCAGACCGAGTTGCGTACGCGTGACGGACAGGCCACAACGGTTTCCGACGATGTCATCACAGCTCTGGCGGAAGTATTGCGAGGCAGGTTGGTGCAGCCCTCGGACGCGGACTATGACAATGCCCGCGCCGTGTGGAACGGCATGGTCGACAAACACCCAGCGCTTATCGTCCAGTGTGCGGGAGTCGCCGATGTCGTCACATCGGTGAACTTTGCCAAGGAACAGGATCTCCTCGTTGCCGTTCGAGGCGGTGGCCACAATGCCGCTGGAAATGCGGTGTGCGACGGCGGGCTCGTAATTGACCTATCCCTTATGAAGGGTGTTCGAGTCGATCCCCTCGCCCAGACGGTCCGGGCAGAAGGTGGCGTCACGATTGGTGACCTTGACCATGAGTCGCAGGTATTCGGGCTGGCCGTGCCCATGGGCGTAGTCACCGAAACGGGAATCGCTGGTTTGACGCTGGCAGGAGGCATCGGTTGGCTCCGCCGTAAATACGGACTTAGCTGTGACAGTCTCGTGTCTGCCGACGTCGTAACTGCTAACGGCGAACTCGTGACTGCCAGCAGCGGAAACAACGCCGACTTGCTTTGGGCGTTGCAGGGTGGCGGCGGCAACTTTGGTGTTGTCACCTCGTTCGAGTTCCGGGCCTATCCCATCGGCCGGGACGTGTTCTTTGCCTTCGTCATTCATCCGGGTACGGGAAGCGATGCTCAAGCAGCACTCCAGTTCTACCGGGAATGGAGCCAGGCAACATCGGACGAAATCAGCTCCTTCGCCATCCTCTGGCATGCGCCCGAGATCGACGAGATTCCCGCCGCGCATTACGGCGCACCGATTGTCGTTTACCTCGCGATGTATGCCGGGGATCCGGCGGAGGGTGAGGCTGCCTTGCAGTCTTTGCGAGACTACGGCTCACCAATCGCTGATCTGAGTGAAGCGACTCCCTACCTTGACGTGCAACGTTTCTTCGACGCCGACTACCCGGCCCACGAAATGCGCTACTACTGGAAATCCAGGTACCTCAACGAATTGTCTGCGGAGGCGATTGACTCCCTGATCCGGCTCAATGAAGCCAGTCCGTCACACCACTCCACTCTGGATGTCTGGCAACTCGGTGGGGCCCCCAGCCGGGTACCGCCGCAGAACACTGCCTTCGGTGATCGTTCGGCGCCGTATCTCATCGGAATCGAGGCCAACTGGGAGAGCCCGGAGGATGACGCAGGCTGTATCGAATGGGGAAGGGAGGTTTTTCGTGCGCTCGAGCCATTCTCAAGTAATCGGGAGTACTTCAACTTTCCCGGCCTGTATGAAGAAGGGGACCAGTCTGTCAGGGACACGTTTGGTGCGAACCTCGGACGCCTGCAGTCGGTGAAGCGCAAGTACGACCCTGACAACCTTTTCCGACTCAATCACAACATTCCGCCAGCTGACCGTTCCAGCTGAGCCAAGCGAATTTCGTGGGAACCGCATCGTCAACGCCGAACCGTCGCCGCTCGAACAGCAGATCTCCGTATCCTGTCCCGGCATCTGACCAGCCACCCTGAGGCAGCTCCGGGATACTTTGATGGCCCCCAACTGCGCGAAGGTGAAAGGCTGCCCGAATGGACTTCACCTACCTTGGCCGTACCGGCCTTCGAGTCTCCCGACTTTGTCTCGGCACGATGAACTTCGGGCCCAGAACCTCCGAGCAAGACGCACACGCCATCATGGACGTCGCCCACGAGGTTGGGATCAACTTCTTCGACACCGCCAACCGCTACGGTAGCGAGCCGGGCGAGACCGAAACCATCATCGGCAACTGGTTCGCCACCGGCGGCGGCCGGCGGGAGCGGACCGTCATTGCCACCAAGGTCTACGGCGAGATGGGGGACTGGCCAAACGAGGGCAAGTTGTCAGCGCTCAACATTCGCCGGGCGCTCGATGCCAGTCTGCGCCGGCTGCAGACTGACTATGTCGATCTCTACCAGTTTCACCACATCGATC
>DATCXA010000638.1:0-6968 GCA_036566085.1 Propionibacteriaceae bacterium | reverse complement strand
CTCAACGCTGAATCCCGGACCAAGCTCGCGACGGGTGAAGGGATCGCCGTTCAATGGATAGGCCGCTGTCGGTATCGGGGGATCACCGGACTTGCGCGAAGCAAAGCGTTGCAAGGCCGAAGCCGGCGTGTTGAAGGATGGCGCCCACCACGTCACCACTTGACACTTCGCTCGTGTCAACGCGACGTAGAGCAGCCGTAGGTCTTCTCCAGACTCCTCGTCGCGGTAGCGCGCGAACCGCTCGGGCCTTCCTGGACCGTGCCGACCACCGACATCGAGGACGCATTCGCCATGACTTACAGCAGTCGGCTCATGCAATCTCAGAATTCGGCCCTCATCGGAGCCGCTGGCGTGCCGATCCCAAGCCTCGGGGAGGTAGACGATGGGAAACTCCAAGCCCTTGCTGCGATGCACAGTCAAGATCGTCACCGCCTTGGCATCTGTCTCCAGACGCCGGGTGACTTCGGACGTGCCGGTGTGGTGTGCCTCGGAGATGCGGGACCGCAGCCATTCGACGAGCGCCCCAACGCCGAGCTGGGAGAAGGTCATCGCCGCGTGCAGACTCTGGCCGAGATGGCGTAGGTCGGTCAGCATTCGTTCGCCACCACCCAGGCTGAGCAAACGTTCAGGGATTCGCTCATCGGTTGTCGCGGTTTCCAGTAGCGCGGCGACCCCACGACTTTCAAGCACCTTGCTCCACCAACGGACGCGCTGAGTGAGCTCAATCAGCGACTCCTCGCTGGCGGCGACTAAGTCGGCGAAGGTCCAGCCGAAGAAGCACGTCAGGGCGGCTTGCCGGACCGTTGGTTGCCGTGTTTGTTCGAGGGCGAGCAGCAGGGTTAGCCAATCCTGTGCCATCGCTGACGCGAAGACCGAACGGGCGCCATACATGACCGCGGGCACACCCGCGTTGATCAACTGATCGCGGATCGCTTCGCCGCGTTCGTTCTTGCGTACCAGAACGGCAAAGTCGGATGGGAGCAGCGGTCGCGGACCCTGTCGGTCAAGCAGTCCAGCACCTGAACCCAGCAACGCGGTGATGTCGGCGACAAGATCATCAGCGATCTGAGGCCGAATGCTTGCCACACTCGGCACCTTCTCCGCATCGACCGCGTGCGGCATGACCCGAACCCGGATCGGTGCCGCGAGGCGCTCGCTATCGCGGACCCGCCCGTTCGCTGGTGCAGTCAGTCGCCGCTGCTGATGTTGAGCCGCCACAGAGCGTACGGCGATCCGTTCGTCACCCAAGGCGGCGTCGCCCATCAGCACATTGAGTGCATCGACCAGGGCTTGGTCACTGCGACGGTTCACGGCCAGCGTCTTGACCTGGTCCGCTTGCTGCACCGCATCCAGATAGCTGAAGACGTCGGCGCCACGGAACGCATAAATCGCCTGCTTCGGATCGCCGATCAAGATCAACGTGCAATGCCGATGGAACGCGCGACGCAGGATCTCCCACTGGATGGGGTCGGTGTCTTGAAACTCATCGACCATGACAATCTGATAGCGCTTGCGCAGCCGGCCGACAGCTGCAGGCCCTTGCTCAGGATCGGCCAAGGCATCGCGTAGCCGGGTCAGCATGTCGTCGTAGGTGAAGAGGTTGGCCACCCGTTTGCGGCGTTCTACCTCCCGCCGAACCGCGGTTCCGAACGCTACCCGCTCCCCACTACCTGTCGGGTCATCGCGGCCAAGCCCGTTGGGAGCGAGTCGAGCATGCACTGCCTGGACCGCGTGATTGGCCACCTCCAACGCCTCGTCGTATGTCAGAGGCGATGAGCCGCTTGCGGCGTAATGCTGCAGGTAGAGATCGGTGGTCACTTCCCGGGTCAGATCAGTCAGGTGCTCCACGACCGTGGCATGCGGCTCGCGATCACCAAGCACCCCCAAGCCATCGAGCATCTGCAGGCAGAACTCATGCGTCGTGGCGATAGTGGCGGCATCGAACTCAGCAAGCGCGTGCGTCACCCGGTCGCGGCGAGCCTCGAGCTCCTCCGGCTCGCCGGTGCAGAGTAAGACCTCGAGATCGCTGAGCGACCTGCTTGCGGCGCCTTTGGTGATCGCAGTAGCCAGACAGCTCTCGGCTGCAACGAGATGCTCTCGGACTCGGAGCCGGAGCTCATTCGTTGCCATCCGACCGAAGGTGACCAGCAGCAGCTGGTTCAGCTCAGCCGCTCCCTCAGCGATGATGCGGGTGGTGAGTGCTGCGATTGTGTACGTCTTGCCGGTGCCGGCGCTCGCCTCCAGCACGGTGGTTCCGGTAGGCAGCTCGCCGCAGATATCGAACGCCGGCGGATCGCTGGTCATCGCAGATTCTCTACGGACAGCAGCGGCTGGAAGACTCTGCGCGCGATGGTGCCGAACCGGCTGGGCTCGGCAAGGCTGCCCCGTTCTTCGCTGGGGATCGACGGCTGGTCGAGCATGGCGTCCAAGCTCGACGCGAAGAAGCGCCTGTACGCCTCGTCGCGATCCTCGGCCCAAAGCTTGTCCAGCCGTCGTCGGTATAGCTGGGGCTGCCTGTCTCGATAGCGCAGTGCCGCGTACTCGGCTGAGGTCTTGGGACTGAACGGGAGCGGCTCACGTAGTCCAGTTCTGCGCAGGTCGATCAGATCCGCCAAGACGCGCCGGGCCCAAGTTGCGTCCACCGGTCCGAGCTGCGAGCAGCCTCCGCGTCCAATGGTGACGGACCGCCAGCACTTGCCAGGATCGGTCACAGTCAAGGCCAGCAGCTCGAGCCAGGCCTGCAGCCGATGCTTCGCGGCCAGCTTGGAGTAGTTGACACGGACGATGGAGTCGCCGATCACCCCGCTCACAGTTCCGGTAAGCCGCGCAGCTTCGAGCTCGGCGAGTACCTCGTAAGGGGCGGCTTGATCGCTGAGATACGGCTGCGCGGTTTCCACGAGTTGTTCAACCTGGTCGGTGATCTCGCGGAGCGCTCTTTGACCCAGACCACGCGGCGGCAGGTAGCCGCGTCGCCACTCGGCTGCTGTGAGCGATTCGAGTTGGTGGCCTGCGATGCGGAGCCGCAATAGGCGGTCCCCGATGCTCCAGGCATCTAGACCGGTGAGGCTGACCGGTATCTGCTCGTCGGGGGTCTCATCAGGCCGGATGATCCCCAGCCCAGCCCGGTCGTAGAGGAGCGCTCGGATCGGATGGTTGAAGAAGCGGACGAGATCGCTGAGGCTGACCAGGCCGTCTTCGGCGGGATCAGGCAGGTGCGCGGGGCCGAATACCTGCACCGCTGAGCGACGCTCCCGAGACGCCGCGCGTGCAGCTCGCAGCCCAGCGCGATCGAAGCTGAACCGGTCAAGGGAGCCGAGCCCGCCAGGCGCGAAGTTGGCAGCGTCGAAGGGCTGCAACGGGTGCCGCCTGGTGATCTTGGTCCGGATGGGCACGCCATCCTCGGTACGCGCCGTGGTATCGAGAGCATCGAGCAGCTCACCAATCGGAACCGCCGGAGGGATCTGTGCTCCAGAACGCGGATCCGAACCGGCAAAGATCACGACCAACCGCTCCAGCGCGGACATGACCGCGTCCAGCAGCAGCTGCCGATCCTCGCTTCTTACATCGTGGTCGCCGACCCACTCCTCATCAGTGACGATGTTGTCGCCGTCTGGCGCGGGCTTTCGTGGAAAGACGCCATCGTCGACTCCGAGCAAGCACACCACTCGATGCGGCACTGATCGCATGGGCAGCATCGTGCAGACCGTCAGCGTGCCGGTTCGGAAGTTCGCCCTGCTGGCGCGTCCGCGGAACGCGTCGCTCAGCAGCGCCGATATCTCGGCCAGACTCAGTAAGACGTCGCCGGCTTGATCAGTCCCGAGGGCAAGATCACCAAGCTCGTGGTAGGCGTGGCTCAGCTGCCAGCTGTCGGCGGTTGGAACAGACGCCAACAACTCGATCGCCTGCTTGAAGAGCTCCACCCAGGCATCAAGAGGCTGGGTGGTATTGCAGGCGGCTGTCAGCGTGTTGACCCGCGCGACCAGCTCAGCGAGCCGTCCAACAAGATCGACATCACCGGCGTCGACATCGTCTAATGGCAACGTGGTGCCGAGGAAGTGCTGATCGGTCTCGTCCATCGTGACCCCGAGGAGCAGCCGCTCAAGGCCTGCCGCCCAGGTGTTCTGCCGAAACTCGCCCATCTGGAATCGGCTGCGATGCGCCGCGTCGAATCCCCAGCGAACACCCGCCCGAGGCACGAGATCCTGCAGCCGCTCCAGGTCGTCCTGACTGAAGCCGAACTTCCGAGCGACTGGTGGGACGGCGCACAAATCGAGCAGTGCACTTGAACCGACCCGAGAGTCGGCGAGGGCGACGAGCCGGCTGACGAGGGCGAGCAGCGGGTTCAGCTGCCGCAAAGATCGGTCGGCCAGCCGCACCCGAAGCCGGTGGCCAGGATGCTCGGCCTGCGTCTCAGGGGTGTCCAGGCCGAACGAGGCGGCGATCAGGGGTGCGAACTTCTCGATGTCAGGGCACATCACGACGATGTCCCGAGGCTCCAGGCTGGCATCGTCGGCGAGCAGGCCGACGAGCACTTCGCGTAGCACCTCGACCTGACGATCAGGACCGTGGCAAGCGTGGAATTGCACGCTCTGATCGTCACCACCGAAGACTGGTCGGCTGGCCTCTGGCCATGGCGCGCGGTTGGCCGCGATGTCGGATTGCAGATGGCTGAGCAAGGTGGATGGCTGTCGGATGGTTTCAGCTGCCGAATGATGCGTATCAACGGCATTCGGGTTGATCTTGGTCAGGGCCAGTTGCAGCTCGCGCACGTCGCGGCCCAGATATGCCAGCAGCCGATGTCGCACCAAGGCATCTGTGGTGTCGTCGGAGCGTCGCAACGGCTGCGTGGAATGAAATCCGTTTCCTCGGGCTGCCGCCGCCACGCGATCCCAGAGCGCGGGGGACGGATGGGGCAACCACAGATGCACGTCGCGATGATCAGCAAGCGCGTCGAGTACCCGCAGGTGGTCGGGAGCCAACCGAGTCGCGCCGAATACCGACAGCCGTTCGGGGAGATCGCTGCTTTCCGGTTCCCGGTGGAGTCTGGCCACCGCTGACGCCAGGCGTTCCGAAGGGCTCGGCGCCCCAAGCTCATCGCGTAGCCGACGCCAGAGCTCGGCCTGCCAGGCCCGATCGGCGGGCAAGGGACATTCGGACGCATCAAGATCACGCCCCTGTGACCAGTTGTCGATCATGGCCGGCCGGACCGCCGCGTACGCGGCAAAAAGATCAGCGAGATGCCGCGCGGTCGACCAACGCCGCCCCGCACGAAGCGTGTCCAACTCCGCGGAGCCGCCGCCAAGGTAGCGCCACAGCACAGCAGCCCAGGGCTCATCGCGGCAGCCGTCGATGACGTGAAGCAGCGGCCAGACGGCACAGTGTGGCTGCCAAGGATCGATGTGCTCTTCGTCCGCGCTACCGGCCAGGGCACGTGCTACCAATCGCCGCGGTGAAAGAAAGGAAACGCCGATGCAGACGCCGTCGCTGCGACCGGGCGAGGCTCCGAGACGCTGCGCCAGGCCTTGGGACAGCCAGCGTTCTACGCCCCGCGTTGGCACGCCGATGATCTCCGTGGCAAACGGATCTGGCAGCGGAGTATTGAGTAGATCCCCGAGAGCAGTGACCAATCGGTCCGCACGCTCGGCACGATGCAGATAGAGCGTCATGGTCGCGGTCAACACTAAGGCGGGGGACCGACAGCGCGCGGCGCGTTAGAACCAAAAGACAGAACCAAAAAGCGGAGACGTTCCCGCGGGAACGCCTCCGCCATCGAAGCTAGCGCGAGACTCCGCGGCGTCCAAGTTCAGCTAAGGCAGCGAGTTTGGAGGTATGGCCTTCATGATCAGGCGGGCCGAGCCGTCAGACTGGGAGGCATATCGCGCGAGATCGAACTCGAGTATCCGCTGAGCAACTAATGCGCCGATCGATCTCACACCATGCGCCGGGCGTTGCGAGCAACCGAAGATCGTCGGTGAGTGCCCTTATGGTGTCGGTGTGCCTGCAGCCTCGATGAGATCCGAAGTGTCACCACCCGACGTGCTGCTGGATGATCTGGACCCGGAGCAGCGACAAGTTGCCACGGCACTGACCGGTCCCGTCGCCGTTATCGCCGGGGCCGGTACGGGAAAGACTCGCGCTATCACGTATCGGATCGCATATGGCGTCGCGACCGGCGCGTACAGCCCCACATCGGTGTTGGCGGTGACCTTTACGACCCGGGCCGCCGGTGAGCTGCGTGGTCGCCTGCAGCAATTGGGTGCATACGGTGTCCAGGCTCGAACGTTCCATTCCGCCGCGCTACGGCAGGCGCAGTACTTCTGGCCTCAGGTCTATGGTGGCGAGCTGCCGCGGGTGCTGGACAACCGGATGGGTGTCATCGCTGAGGCCGCTGGTCGGCTTCGGGTTCGGATTGACACGCCCGGCCTGCGCGATCTGGTCTCAGAGATTTCATGGGCCAAGGTGAGCAATGTCAGTGCCGAGGACTATCCGCGGTTGGCCGCCCAACACAACCACCAGCTCGCCTCCTACGATCCCGAGACGGTATCGCGGATCTTCGCGGCGTACGAAAACGCCAAGCGCGACCGTGGTCGGATCGATTTTGAAGACATCCTGTTGTGCGCTGCGGCGCTGATGTCAGAACGCCCCGAGATCGCGGAGACGATCCGTCGGACGTACCGGCATCTGGTGGTCGATGAGTATCAAGACGTGAGTCCGCTGCAGGAGGCACTGCTGAATCTGTGGCGGGGCGATCGGGCCGAGTTGTGCGTCGTCGGTGATCCGGCGCAGACCATTCATTCCTTCGCCGGTGCCCAGGCCGGTTACCTCACCGGATTCGGTCAACGATTTCCGCAGGCCACCGTGGTTCGACTGGTGCGCGACTACCGCTCAACGCCTCAGGTCGTCCGTTGTGCCAATGCGATCATGGCAGCAGCCAATGGTGAGGATGCGATACGTACCGGCTTCCGGCC
>DATCXA010000637.1:0-2860 GCA_036566085.1 Propionibacteriaceae bacterium | reverse complement strand
AACGACCGACCACGCAAACGCCTAGGATTCAAGAAACCGATCGAACAGATCGGACCCCTACTGTTGCGCTAACCGCCAGAATCCGCCGGTCGGCCTACGGGACGACGACCGCACATCAGCGTTGCTGATCCTTGCCAGCGGGGTGGACCAAACCTTGCAGCATCTGCGACCGTGTGGTGCTCTCGAGCAACGATCCGCAGCCTCATGATCAGGCCCAGGGAGGGGGTCAGGAGCGCCGGAGGATTGGTGTTGTCTCATGCGATTGGTCCTTAGGCTGGTGGCATGCAGACAGAGATCAGTTCGGGCCCCGCATTCGCCTTCGGTGAGATCAAGCTGGCCCCCGGCAGCAGTGTTCGCGTCGAGGCCGGCGCGATGGCGATGACCCGCGGTGACGTGGCGATGACCACTTCCACGCGAGGAGGTTTCCTCAAAGGGTTGCGGCGCTCACTGGGCGGTGAAAGCTTCTTCGTCAACGACTTCACCTCACAAGCGGGCGGCCTTGTAGCGGTGGCTGCGCCGCTGCCCGGTGACATGACGCACATCCCTCTCACAGGCGGGACGCTCTTGGTACAGTCCGGGTCCTGGGTGGCATCCGATCCCACGGTCGACGTCGACTCGGCCTGGGGCGGCAGCAAGTCGTTCTTCAGCGGCGAGGGCCTCATACTGCTGCGCTGCAGCGGGCATGGCGACCTCCTGATCGCTAGCTACGGCGCGATCCGCGACTACACCCTAAATGAGGGCGAGACGATGACGCTCGACACCGGCCACGTGGTGGCCTTCGACGACACAATCCGCTACGCCGTTCGTAAATCGGGTGGCTGGAAGTCGACGCTGCTGGGTGGGGAAGGGCTCGTGACGGACTTCACCGGACCCGGGCGGCTGTGGCTGCAGACGCGGAACAGCAGCGAACTGGTGAGCTGGCTGGCCGTACGGATGCCTTCCCAGCGCGACTCCTCGTCCTAGATCGCCTCAGGCGGCTGACCGCTTCGGAGCGCTTCTGCAGCCTGCGTTTCCCTTCAACGGCGTAGTCGCGGGACTCGTCGACTGGTCAAGGCGAGCAGTACCAAGGTGGCTGGTCCCAGCCCTGCGACGGTCGCAGAGCAAATCTGCGCCGCCGCCGGTTACTAGACCGGACGATGCCGGGTGCCATTCCGCACCTGACCGAGTGTCCGTAAGCCGGTGGCATCTCGGGCGATCGAGACCTCGACAGAACTGGACCACCAGGCCGCGGAGCGCGAGCAGCTCCACTGCCCTCGCGCCCTCCGGCGCCCCGAGGACGGAGTAGACGGCATGAGGCGCGTCTGATGCAGACTTAGGTGATCCTCCTCAGGTGGGGGTTGCTGAGGTGGCCGTCATGCTGAATTGCGGTCCGCGTTGGGTTACGGCGTTGTGTCAGCAAGGTCGGCTGGCGGCCACCAAGCGTGGTCGGTCTTGGTTGATTGACCCGTCGTCGGTTGAGGACTTTCAGCTGAGAGGTGCTAATGCGGCCTGAGGATTTGCGTGGCGAGGCTCGTGATGCTTTTCCGGATGTGGCGTGACACGTTCGGACTGAGCGAAGCGGCGGCGATGAACGCACTGGTCGAGGATGGCGTGATCACGCTCAGCGAAGATGAGCAACTCGCTCGGCGATTCAGCAAGCTTTTCGGCCTTTCTGAGGCTGAGGCGCGGCGCGCAGTGGCTGGCCGTGATGGGCCAACTGTTCGGACCGTCTCGGAGACTGCTCGACGAGCGTCGGGGGCGCCGCAGCCGGGCGATGCTCTGCGTCTGGTCGGCAAAATCGAGGAACTCACGGCCAACTTGTGTCGCCGCGGTGTTTCGGAGGAGAAGGCGTTGCGGGAGGCGGCGTTTGCGGTATTTCAGGCTGCGCCTGACGATCAAACCCAGGACTGGGTAGCACACGTCACGGGCCGCCGGTGGCCGGGGCCATGGGGACGTTCGGGTTCGACCACACACCGCAGCCCGTACCGATACGCCGGTTGATGGGGTGCTTGCCCTTCGCCGTGAAGGACTGCCTGGCGTCTTGCTGCGCCGCCTTGGCCACCAATGATCAGCTGCTCTACAGTGCGCTCCACGGCACGGCACTGCGGTGCGCCGCCGAACGCCGCAACCTTGACGACTCCATCACCGAGCTGCGCGAAATCGCCGACGGTCGCGACGAAGTCATCGCTGAGGCCGCTGGTATCACTGCGGGTTCCTGGTACGCCTGGCCATCCACCCATGTCGGACATGAGCTGGTGGCTGCCGGAATGCTGATCATGGCCGGCGGTCATGATGGTAAGCCGTTGGATTTCGATGCGTTGGAGCGCTGGTCGCGCGTTGGGTTCGAGCGGGGGACGCGGTTCCGCAAGGGCGAACGATAACCGGAGAGTGCGGCTAATACGCCTGCTCGCAGGGGATGACAGAGCCCCGGAGAGAACTCTCCGGGGCTCTTGTCCTGTGCGGCTACAGCTTCCGTTGTACTCGGATGCCGGCAAGGCTGACAACGCTGTTCGCCAAGATTCTCATTGCTGCGGCAACGATGGCGTCTAGCTGGGCCGGTTCGCAGACAGTGGGGGTTGGTGGCCATTCGATTGCTATCAGTGGCGGCTTGCCGCGGTTCGGCTCGATTAGCTCGATGCGTGGCAGGGTGTTGCCGTTGATGGTGCCGCTGGCGAGCGGCGTACGGGATGATGGGGACACGGTGCCTCCTGGGGCATCGAGGCCCTGGGGAGCGCTGAGATCGCGAACCAGGGCCGACCTATTGGTTGCCCACGAGGCGAGCGCCCCGGCTCAGATATTGCGGGTATGTTGCGCGCGGCTTCTGTTACTGAGGCTAAATCAGCCTCTGACGCGAAGATTCCCTGTGTGGCGGTGACCCTTT
>DATCXA010000630.1:0-2470 GCA_036566085.1 Propionibacteriaceae bacterium | reverse complement strand
ATCAACGGCGCACAGCGGTACCTGTGGCGCGCGGTCGACCAGCCCGGCAACGTGCTCGACGTTCTGGTCCAGTCGCGCCGAAACGCGGTGGCCGCAAAGAAGTTCTTCCGCCGACTGCGCACGGGCCTGCGGTACGTGCCCAGGGTGATCGTCACTGACAAGCTCGCCAGTTACCAGGTGGCGCACCGCGAGCTCATGCCGTCGGTGCAGCATCGCCGGTCGAAGTACCTGAACATTCATACTGAGTTCGCTGGGGCCCGGCCATCACCTCGGTAACTTAATCGGAGCAGCGCGCGTGCTGACTTCTGGCGTGTTGAGTGTGTGGGTGGCCGGGTACCGCACCTTGGGTCGTGCGCCCTGTTGAGAACCCGGTGACCGAGCGTCGGTGGTGACGATCGGATCCCTGATAGCGAATGTCTGGTGCTCGCACTTCTCGTTGGTGTGGTCTTGCCCTGGGCCGACAACCAAATCCAACGATAGGGGAAGGCACGAGATTGAAAATTCGCTTGGGAGTCGACGTAGCTTGCCGTGCTGCGCATCAAGCATCGCTGGCAGACGAGCAGGGAAGATTCTTGTTCGTGGGTCACCGGTTTCGCACCGACCCAGACGAGCTGGACACGCTGTGGGCGCGGCTGCCTAAAGACGCCGAGCGGATCGAGGTGGTGATGGAGCCGACCCGCAACGCCTGGGTCGCGCTGGCGGCCTGGTTCCGCCGCCACGGCGCGACGGTGGTGATGGTGCCACCCGAGCAGTCCGCTGATCTGCGTGATTACTACAACAAGCACACCAAGACTGATCGGCTCGACTCCAAAGTGCTTGCCCGGCTTCCCCTTTTGCACCCGGAGGGGCTGCACCGCGAGGACTCGCTGGGCCCTGGCGACGAGCTGAAGCGGGCGGTCAAGATCCGCTCTGGGCTGGTGCATCGGCGCACCGCGTGCATGGCCCGCCTTGATGCGCTGCTGGAGATCCTCGGGCCGGCGTGGATCGCCGCGCTGGGTTCGGATATGACGTTGACCGCGCTGCGGTTTTTGGCCCGGTACGCCAACCCGGTCCAGGTCAAACGCCTCGGCAAGGCCCGCCTGGCGGCGTTTTTCCGCCGCTGCAGCCGCCAGGCATGGGCAGACGAACGCGCCGACGCAGTCATCGAAGCCGCCGCGACCACGCTGCGGCTGTGGGGAGCAGACGGCGGCGAGCTCGACTTCGACGCGCTGGCCGCCGATATCGCCGCCGAAGCCCGGCTCGCGCTGACCCTGACCGACGAGATCAACGGGTTCGACAAGCGCATCGGCGCGCTCTACGACAAGGCCGACCCAGCCGGGATCGTGCGCTCGGTACCCGGCGCCGGCCGCGTCTGCGCACCCCAGATCCTCGGACGACTCGGCGACCCAACACGATTCGCCAACCTGGCCGCGGTCCGCTCCTTCGCCGGGCTGGTCCCGGCCGCCGACTCCTCCGGCCAAGCCGACGGCCACCGCGGACCGACCAAGGCCGGCGATTGCTGCCTGCGCGAGGCCCTGTTCATCGCCGCCGACCACGCCCGCAAGGTCGACCCCACCCTGGCCGTCCGCTACCAGCGGCTCATGCTCGCCGGTAAGCACCACGATTCCGCGGTCTGCACGCTGGCCGCGGTCCTGCTCACCCGAATCGCCGCCTGTCTGCGCGCCGGCACCCACTACCTATTGCGCGACACTGACGGCCGCGTCATCACCGAAGCCCAAGGACGCGCCATCGTCGCCGAACGCTACACCGTGCCACCCGAGGTCCGTGCCGCCCGGCGCAAGGTCACCCCCCACAGACACCCACGACGCAACGAGCGGAACGAGCGTGCCAAGACAGGAGTCGCCACGCGCTCCAAGGCATCGCCCGTTCCGCAACCAGCATGAACCGCCCACCGCTTTCGTCGCAACACTTGACATCGGTTGAGAACTCAACCGCGCCGAGAACTCGCACCAGCCCACCCGACAACGCGAACGGGCGATGAAACGCTTCAAATCGTCGCGGCATGCGCAACGGTTGCTGTCTGCCTTCAGCGGCATCTCCGCACACTTCCGGCCGCGACGGCATCTGCTCAGCGCGACCGAATGGCGAACCGAGATGGCCGACCGCTTCGTGGTCTGGCGTCTGGTCACCGCGCCCGACGCTGCCGCCTGAAATGTGAACGACCCAACGGTGTTCGGTCGCGACTGCTTCAAACTCAACTGCGCCACTACACTTTTCAATCAACGTGACAGTGCCCTCGACAGGGTCGACGACTTCCCAAGCCCCGCCCGGCGTCGTCGTCAGCACCGGCGGCGCGCACACGAGTTCGGAGTCGAAGGAAGACGAGGAGTCGACGCCGCCGACGAAGAAACCGGATTCGACGCAAGAGGACAAGGACACCGCTACTGCGGCAACGGAGCAGACAACCGGTTCGGAAGCCACGTCGTCGACCTCGACAGGGTCGACGACTTCCCAAGCCCCGCCCGGCGTC
>DATCXA010000623.1:0-5446 GCA_036566085.1 Propionibacteriaceae bacterium | reverse complement strand
CAGCAGTAAGCCCATGATGCAAAGGGCTACCCCCGCGACGATCGCGACCGCAGAGCGGATGACCCGATCCCGAGGAGCGGCCGCATCCAGCCGTGTCAGAAACATCAGCGCGAAAGCGAAGTAGCCGCCGGCCACTAGAGCACCCGCCAGCGCCGACGCCTTGCCGAGAACCAGCAAGGCAACGGCCCGCTGGGGTTCGATGCGTTCACGGCGTACCTGGATTCGCTGATGGGTGGCGTACGCCAAGGCACCGACCAGCGCTGCCACCAAAATCAAACCGATGGGCGCAGTCCACGGCACCTCGGGTGGGATCAGATCGAATGCGTTCGCGATAACAACGACCAGCCAGCCAGACAGTCCGCCGAAGACAGCTGCGACAACGAGAGCGCGGAACGGTGTCAGATTGACCGAGCCGCCGGAAGGTTCCTCAGCCAAGCCCGCTAATCCTCAATCTCGATCGATCACAAGATCATCTCGCCGTACGACACCGGATGCGTCCGCCTTGGTGACCAAATCTCCGATAGCTCCTTTGCCGATGATCTCCGCAGTTGGATCGACCTCATACCACGGCACCAGTACGAAGGCGCGTTCGTGAGCTAGCGGATGCGGCAGTCTCAGATCCTCTTGATCAACGACGGCATTCCCGACCATGATCAAATCCACATCCAGGGTACGCGGCCCCCAGCGTCCGCTGTCGCGAGTCCGGCCAAAGGCGTCCTCGATGGCGAATGCCCGCTCCACCAGGGTTGCTGGCTCGAGTGTGGTTTCGGCGATCACCACGATATTGAGAAACAGCGGACTCTCAGGTGGGCCACCTATCGGCTTGGTCTCGTACACCGACGAGACATCCACCACAATCACATCGGGAGTGTCTCTGAGAGCATCGACGGCACCCTGTACGTTGCCGAGTCGCTCGCCAAGATTCGAACCGATGGAGTAGACGACCTTGCGCAACGGTTTCATACCGCTCAAGGTGTCCGCGTCAATGGCATGAGGATTGGGACTACTCACGTCGTTCTACTCCTTGTCAGCGTGACAGCCACATCGGCAACGTCAACCGGCATTGGCGCTTGCGGCTTGTGCACGGTGACCTCGACGCACTGGATGGCGTCATAGCGTAGGCACGTTATGGCAATTCTGTCGGCCAGGGCCTCGATCAGGTTCAGTGGGTCCCGCTCGATGTCGGCGACGACCGCCTGCGCCAATAAGCCATAGTCGATCGTCTGTCCAAGATCATCACTGCTGGCTGCCGAGGAGAGATCGAGAATGCAGGTGACGTCGACGATGAATCGTTGTCCCTGCCGGCGTTCAGAATCGAATACACCGTGGTGACCAAAGGCGGTAATTCCAGTCAGGCTGATCCGATCACGGCCGACCTCAATGGGTCCGCGCTCGGCGTCAACGACCGTCTGCACCGCCATATCACCTCCTGATCCATGCGACCCTATCCGACCCTGGCAACTCCAGATAGGTCCTCGAAGGTGAATGCTGTGTGAGCTGGTCGAAGAACGCAGTCAGCGTGATTGAGCCCTGCGACAAGCGCCGTACTGAGCTTGTCGCAGGGGTCAGGGCGCCGCTTGCTCGAGCAGCCGCTCCGCAACGGCAATGGCGTCGCGGCTGGCGCGTACCGCATGCACCCGAACGCCCCACACCCGGCGCAACGCAAGCACGGTGGTCAGGGCAGTAGTCGCGTCGTCCCGCAGCTTTGGCGGTCGTGGGCTTCCGTCTGGTTTGGCCAGCAGTCGACCAAGAAACGTCTTGCGAGAGACCCCGACGAGCAGCGGTCGTCGGAGTACGTCGAATTCGTCGAGCCGATCCAACAGCTCCCAGTTGTGTTCGCCCGTCTTGGCGAAGCCGAAACCTGGATCGATGATCACCTTGTCCGCGGCTATGCCCGCGCGGTCGGCCTCGTCCAGCTGGGTGCGCAGCTCGGCAACGACATCAGCAACCACGTCAGCGTACGAAGCCTTGCTTTGCATGTCCTCGGAGTGGCCGCGCCAATGCATGCAGATGTAAGCCAAGCCAGATTCGGCGATCAGCCGCAGCATCGCTGGGTCGGCTTGGCCGCCGGAGACGTCGTTCACCACACGAGCCCCGGCTGCGATCGCCGGCTCGGCGACCTGGGTACGCATGGTGTCCACACTGACGCAAGCCCCCGCTGCAGCGAGTTCACCGATCACAGGCAACACCCGACGCAGCTCTTCCGACACATCCGGTCGAGTCGCACCCGGCCGAGTTGACTCACCGCCAACATCGACGATGTCGGCGCCCTCCTCCAGCAGCTCCAGGCCGTGCGCTATCGCTGCATTTGGCTCCAGCCACTCGCCGCCGTCGGAGAATGAATCCGGCGTCACATTGACAACGCCCACAACCAGCGTGCGGCCAGGCTGGGGCAAGCCTGGCACGACGGGCAGCGGATTCACCCGGATCACCCTATGCTCTCTTCTCGTGCCGCATCCGCCCTACGGGCTTCCAGATTCACGGCACCCGCATTTCCAGCACTTCAGTCACTTCCAGCGACTCGGTCAGGTGTTGTGGCACCATCGACTGCTGGTTGGCGCCAAGGCTTTGCTGATTATGGCCGTGGCGATCGGAGCGTTCAGCGGTTGTCGGGCCACCGGCGGGGGCATACCCGGAATAGAGCCACCGAATGCGCCGCGCACTGTGCCTGCGGCGCCTGCAAGCCCCAGCCCGACCGCGGCCAGCCCGTCGTCACTACCCGCAGCGACACCGAAGTCTGGTCAAGGACAGAACGAAGGCGGGATCAATACGTCCCTTGCCAAGAACAGCATCTATGCCGTGGACCTGGGCAACGCCCAGGTGTCGTGCAAGATCAAGGTCCGTTCGCCGAAACCCCCATTGCTGGACAACAATCTGGGTTCGTACGGCAAGAGGTTGGTGAACTGCCTGGTCAAGGCCTTCGCCAAGCCGTTGGCTGCCCGCGGAATCCAGCTCAACAAGCCAAGAATCAAGGCGTACCGGAAAACGATCAAGACACCATGCGGGCGGTTCGGGCAAAGAGATGCCCCGGCGTACTACTGCTCCGTCACTCACACGATCTACTGGCCGGTTGCTGGCGACGACGCAAACGAGGCGTACACCTTCGCGCGACTCGGATATGTCGGGCTGGTCGCTCACGAATTCGGTCATCACCTGCAGGCTGAGAGCGGCATGCTTCGCGAGTACGGCCAGCGCGTCTTCTCGACCAAAAGCCGCGGCCAGCGATATCTCCTGAGCCGCCGCCTTGAGCTGCAGGCGCAGTGCTTCGAGGGCGTCTTTCTCGCTACGGCCGCCCGATCAATCGGTCTGACCAACAACGATCGCTACCAGCTGCGGGTCTGGCACACCTACACCGGCGACGAGGATCCGCCGGCCGGCCGCAAGCCGGACCATGGCAGCAGCGCTGCGCAGATTCGTTGGCTCAGCCGCGGTTTGGACTCGGCTGATCTTGGTCGCTGCAATACCTGGAAGGCCAGCAAGAAGTCCGTGAAATAGGTCAACTGGGATCGCAGGCCTCATTGCCGGGTGGCGAAGGCGGAGAGGACCCACCGTCAGCTCGTGATCAGGCCCATAGCCTCGGCACGAGTTGCGGCGTTACGCAATTGCCCGCGTACGGCGCTGGTGATCGTCTTTGAGCCGGGTTTGCGGACGCCGCGCATCGTCATGCATAGGTGCTCGCATTCGATCACAACGATCACCCCGCGCGGTTCCAGAAAGCGATTGATGGCGTCGGCAATCTGAGTCGTCAGGCGCTCCTGGACCTGGGGACGTTTGGCGTATATGTCGACAAGACGCGCGAGCTTGCTGAGTCCGGTGATCTTGCCTTCGCGGTTCGGGATGTAGCCGACATGGGCAACCCCGGTAAATGGCACCAGGTGGTGTTCGCAGACGCTCCACACCTCGATGTCCTTGACCAGGACGAGCTCGTCATGGCCGAGGTCGAAGACCGTGGCCAGAACCTTCTCCGGATCCTGTCGAAGGCCGCCGAACATCTCCGCGTACGCCCGCGCAACCCGCTCCGGAGTATCTCGCAGACCGTCACGGTCGGGATCCTCGCCGATTCCGATGAGTATCTCGCGAACCGCAGCAACGATGCGGTCATGATCGAACTCTCCGACCCGTTGCGGAAAGTGAATCGGGTCAATCCCTGACAGACCGCCGCCCCTCATACCGTCGGCACCGTCACGACTGATGTCAGCGGCGTCGTCCAGCTCTGTCACCGAAAGTCCGGGCCTTTGTGGGGTTGGGCGTCGGGTTCATCCGCCGTCGGCAACTGTGACGGAACTGGCTGATGCCCCGGAGGCTGCTGAGTTCCTCCAGCCGGCACCTGATGATCTGGACTGGATGCTTGGCCGCTGGCCCCCTGGCCGTTCCCGACGTTCTGGCCGTTGACTGACACCGGCGGAGGCGGTGTCACCGGCGGGATGGCGGAGGGTATCCGTTCATCTGACCCGGTCCAGGCCGGTCGCTTCGGCCACAACCGCAGCGGCTGGAAGACTGTCGCCACTTGCTCGCGATCCAGAGTCTCTTTCTCAAACAGCGCTCGCACCAGATCGTCGAGGACATCTCGGTTCTCGGTGAGAATGTCAAACGCCTCCTGATGGGCGTTGCTAATCAGCTTGGAGACCTCCTCATCGACGACTGCGGCGACCTCTTCGGAGTAGTCACGGCCATGACCGATGTCACGGCCCAGGAACGGCTCCGCATCACCCGAGCCGAGCTTGATGGCGCCGAGGCGTTCGGTCATTCCATATTGAGTGACCATGGCGCGCGCGACAGTGGTGGCCTTCTCGATGTCGTTGCTCGCTCCAGTGGTCGGGTCATGGAAGACGAGCTCCTCCGCTGCCCGGCCGCCCATCATGTACGCCAGCTGATCAAGCAGCTCGGAGCGGGTATTCGCGTACTTGTCCTGCTCCGGCAGCACCATGGTGTAGCCGAGTGCCCGGCCGCGCGGCAGGATGGTGACCTTTTGTACCGGGTCGGTGCCCGGTAGCGCCGCAGCGACCAAGGCGTGGCCGCCCTCGTGGTAGGCGGTGACCAGCTTCTCCTTGTCGGTCATGAGCCGGCTGCGCTTCTGAGGTCCGGCGACTACCCGGTCGATCGCTTCGTCCAGGTATTCGTTGGTGATCATCCGTGCGTTCTGCCGCGCGGTAAGCAGAGCAGCCTCGTTCAGCACATTGGCCAGGTCGGCGCCGGTGAAGCCAGGTGTCCGCCGTGCCACACCTTCCAGGTCGACGTCCGGGGCCATGGGCTTGCCTTGCGCGTGCACCTTCAAGATGTCGAAACGTCCCCTGAGGTCGGGCGTGTCAACCACGATTTGCCGGTCGAATCGGCCCGGGCGCAGGAGCGCGGGATCAAGCACGTCGGGCCGGTTGGTGGCCGCGATGAGGATCACGCCGCCGCGTACGTCAAAGCCGTCCATCTCAACGAGCAGCTGGTTCAGGGT
>DATCXA010000617.1:0-2464 GCA_036566085.1 Propionibacteriaceae bacterium | reverse complement strand
GGTCCCACCGCCCGGAACGCTGGTGATCATGATGCGTTTGTCGCCTAGCCGACTCATCACAATGCTGTGATCGATGGAACTGACAACGAAGTGGTCTGGGTTGACGGCGCCGGAGACAACGGCCTCTCCAAGACCTGGGCTGGCGTCAATCACCGTTTCATTCCGGCTGCCGGTGACGGGGTTCGCAGTGAACATCACGCCGGCTGCCGCTGCCTCGATCATGTGCTGCACGACGACGGCAAGCGTCACGCTGCGGTGATCAATGCCATTGGCATTGCGGTAGCTGACGGCACGATCGGTCCATAGCGAGGCCCAGCAGCGGCGGACCGCATCCAGCAACGCCGCTGAGCCGATCACATTGAGGTAGGTGTCTTGTTGCCCGGCGAAGCTGGCGTACGCGAGATCCTCTGCCGTGGCAGAGGACCGTACGGCTACTGGCTCGTCGTCGCCCAGTGCCCGGTAATGGTCGGCAATCTCACTACGCAGTTCGTTCGGGGACTCGATCGCTAGCACTCGGCGGCGTGCCTCCTCGGCGGCGGCAGCCACCGCGTCGGAATCCGTCGCGTCGGCAAGCTTGCCCATCAAGTCATCCAGCCGGTCCGCGACCACTAAACGATAAGCGTCAGTGGTGATACAGAAACCGCCTGGTACGGGCAGCCCGCCCGAGCGCATGATCCCGAGATTGAGCGCCTTGCCACCGACCACGTTGATCATGGCCGCGTCGATATCGGAAAGGTCTACCAGCAGCGCCATAAAGAGACGATAGAGCCAATAAAGCCCGAATTCAACAACTGATGAATTAACCGTCAATATCCCACGCAGCGTGGGATGGTGACGCTGTGCATGGCATGCATGCCACGTACAGCGTGAGCAACCTTAGTACGGCTTTGGATGCTGGCTCGGTAGCCTTCTTCAGCGTGACTCCATTTCCGGAAACGCGGCGGGACGACGTCGTCGAGGTGCTGCACGGACGTGCGGTCGCGGACCCGTACCGCTGGCTGGAGGATCCGGATTCCGACGATGTCGCCGACTGGGTGAAGCGCCAGAACGAGTTCACTGCTGCGTACCTGGACTCGCTGCCGGACCGGTCATGGTTCCTCGAGACCATGCAGCACGTCATGAAGCAGCCGCGGGCAGGCGTGCCGTTCAAGCGCGCCGGGCACTACTTCGTCAGCAGGAACGATGGCACTCAGAACCAGGACGTGATCTACGTCGCGTCTCCGCTACCCGAGTTGCTCGCCGGGGGACGCGTGCTGGTCGACCCGAACACCTTCTCCGAAGACGGCACCAGCTCCTTGAGCAGCCTGACCGTAACCGCGGACGGTCAGCTCGTGGCGTACGGAGTCAGTGAGGCAGGCAGTGACTGGACGACGTTTCAGCTACTGCGTCTGGCCACCGGGGACGCGGTGGACGATGCATTGATCCAGACGAAGTTCTCCCAGGCCGAGTGGCTGCCTGATAACCGCTCCTACGTCTACACTCATTTTGATCATGAAGGCAACGCGGACGGCACCCAAACGGCCGCACTCGCGGTCCCGAAGCTGCGGGTGCATCGCATTGGCGATCTGCAAGATCAAGATCAGGTGATCTTGGGGTTTCCGGAAAACGATCAGCTGATCTTCTGGGCCGAGGTGACAGAGGACGATCGCTATCTAGTGGTGAGCATTGTGGAAGGCACCGAGAACAAGAACCGGCTGTGGGCCTATCCAATCGTCTCAGGGGAGCGCAGCGAGCTCGGAAATCCCATCAAGATCATCGACGAGCCGATCGCCGAATTCAGCCTCGCGGGTTCCGACGGCAGCACGTTGTATCTTCGAACGGACCTGGGTGCCGAAGCCGGGCGGCTGGTCGCTGTCGATCTTGAAGCCTTCGCCGACCGTGCAGAGATCGGCTGGCATGAGGTGGTCGCGCCGTCCGAACACGCCTTGTCTGATGCCAGAGCGGCCGGCGATGGGTTCATCCTGATCTACCTTGCCGACGCGCAGCCGCTGATCGTCAAAGTGGGCCTCGATGGTGGCTCGTCCGGCATTGTCGAAGTGCCTGGTGGCGCGGTGGTCGGCCTAAATGCCAAGCGCGGCGATTCTGAAGCGTTCGTCGGCCTTTCCTCTGTCACCTCGGCTACGCGCAGCTATCTCATCGACACCGGATCTTCGATGGTGACCTCTCTCGCAGAACTGGTGCAACCGAGCCCTGAACCATTCCTCGCGCCGGAAACCGTCATGGAGCGCCACGTGGCAACCAGCAAGGACGGTACGCCGGTGCCGTACTTTCTGATCACTCCGGTTGATGTCGACCGGTCACGGCCGCAACCGACCTTGTTGTACGGGTACGGCGGCTTCAAGATTCCGGTGCTCGCCGACTACCGACCCGGTTGGCCTTGCTGGCTGGCTGCAGGTGGCCTGCTCGCGATTGCCAATCTGCGGGGCGGTGGAGAGTTCGGCACGGCTTGGTACGAAGCCGGCCG
>DATCXA010000102.1:0-4280 GCA_036566085.1 Propionibacteriaceae bacterium | reverse complement strand
CGTTCCGTGGCCGGACCTTCGTCCGTGCCGCCTATCTGCTGCCGTACGTCGCGCCAGTAGTGGCCGTGACCTACATCTGGCGCACAATGCTTAATCCGGAGTTCGGGATCGTCAATATCATCGGGCAGAAGGTGTTCGGCTGGAACGAGCCGATTCCCTTCCTTTCGCAGGCGGTCGGACATTGGAGTCTCTTCGGGCTGGAGATCCCGGTGCCCACCGCGCTGTTGACAGTCATTGTGTTCGAAGGATGGCGCTACTTCCCGTTTGCGTTCCTCTTCCTCATGGCTCGGCTTGCGGCCATGTCTGACGAGCCGGAGGAGGCCGCGCTTGTCGACGGGGCTACGCCCTGGCAGTCATTCCGCTTCATCGTGCTACCGCAACTCATGCCGATCATCGGCCTGCTCGCGGTGCTGCGTACCATCTGGACCTTCAATGAGTTCGACGACATCTTCCTGCTCACCGGCGGTGCCGCAGGTACCAATGTCGCGAGCGTGCAGATTTACAACTACCTCACGGTGCAGCGCAATGTCGGTGCCGCCGCAGCTCAATCGGTGATCATGGCACTAGTACTGATCATCATGCTCGGCTTTTATCTGCTGATCCTGCGCCGGAGAGGAGAGCGGGTATGAGCACCGAAACTGCTATCACTCCGCCGAGTCAGGTCGCTGCCCCACCGGAGCCACGCCGGATGGCCCATGGGACCCGGCACCAGGTACAGAGCCGCGTCTTCCGGATCGGTCGCTGGGTGGTGATCATTGGGTTCCTGATCGCGACGCTGGTGCCGTTCTACTACATGCTCTTGCTGTCGGTGAAGCCGATCGAGTCCTTGTTGCAGAATCCCGCCGCCTTGTGGGTAAAGCCTTCTGAGTTCACTCTGCAGACCTACGTGAACGTGCTGTCCTCAACCGCTTCCGGAGGCCAAGGCTTTGGCCGCTTTCTGGCGAACAGCGGCATGGTGGCCCTCGCTTCCGTGGCGCTGGCATTGCTCATCGGCATCCCCGGCGCATACGCCATCGCCCGGTTGCCGTTTATTGGTCGGCGGTACGTGAGTGGCGTCTTCTTGGCCGCCTATCTTTTCCCGGCGATCTTGATGGCCATCCCGCTATTCGTCGGATTCACCCGGCTGGGACTACGCGGCAATCTGGTCGGACTCGTCATCGTTTACACCGCACAAACCGTGCCGGTGGCGATCTACATGCTGCGGAACTACTTTGAGACGGTGCCGGAGGCTATCGAGGAGGCGGGTCTGGTTGATGGCCTGACCCGGATGGGGGTGCTACGTCAGATCAGCTTGAAGCTGGCTCTGCCGTCAATCATGTCCACGGGATTGTTCGTATTCATGATCGCGTGGAACGAGTTCTTGTTCGCGCTGCTGTTCCTCGTGGATCGGCGAGAGCGCTGGACCGTCTCGCTGGGTCTGTCGCAGCTCTCCGGCAGCGTCGAGGTGCCGACGACCGTCCTGATGGCCGGCTCAGTCGTGCTGACGCTGCCGATCATCATCATCTTCTTTGCCACCGAGCGACTGCTGACGGGCGGCCTAACGGCGGGAGCCGAGAAGGGATAGACGTGCACGACCCGCTCAGCGTTGCCGATCTTGTTCATGATGAGCTGCGGCAACGCATCGAAAGCGGCTACGACGTCTCTGGCATTGCAGCTGATCTTGCTGCGAGACCAACCGATGATCTTGATCGGCTGGAGGCTCTGTATCTGGAGCTGATCAACACGAAGCGAAGATCAGATTGGGCGTACGAGGAGCCGGAATCCTTCGAGGAGATTCTTGATGCCATGCCTGGGGGCCCGCTAGACGCGACAGATTCTCTTGGACCGCCGCAGCCCGCCGAGCTGGCCAACCGGATTCTCGGCGGCTGGCTGGGCCGGATCGCCGGGTGCAATCTCGGCAAGCCCGTAGAGAATGGCGACTTCTGGACTCCGGATCGGATCCGCGCGTACCTGGAAATGGCGGACGCCTATCCGCTGCGTGACTACATTCCGGTACCGGAGCCCACGCCCGAGGGCTTCCGGTTTCACCGGAGCTGGCCCGAGACTACCCGCGGCCGGGTACAAGGCTCGGCTCGGGACGACGACATCGACTATTCGATCTTGGCCGTGTGGCTGCTGGAGCACTACGGGTCTGGGCTCACGCCCGATCATGTCGCGCAGGCCTGGCTGGCCTTCCTGCCCTATCTTCAGGTGTTCACGGCTGAACGGGCTGTGATGGTCAACCTGCTGCACGACGTGCCCATCGCGTCGATAGCCGAGACACGGAACCCCTATCGGGAGTGGATTGGCGCGCTGATTCGTGCCGATGTCTTCGGCTGGGTCCTTGCCGGCCGGCCCGGCATCGCTGCCCGGCTCGTCTATTCGGACGCCTCACTGTCACACCGCTGCAACGGGATCTATGCCGCCATGTGGGCGGCCGCGCTCGTCTCATTAGCGTGTATAGCGGCTAAACCACAGGAGGCAGTCGAGCAATCCCTGAACTTTGTGCCCGCCCGCTCCCGGCTGGCCAAGGCTCTGAACAGCGTTCATGAGCTCTATCGAACCGGCTGCACGTGGGAGGCGGCAGTGGAGACGATTCGCGCCCGCTTCGGCGAGTACAGCTGGGTGCACTCGATCAACAATGCGTGTCTGATCACCGCCGGTCTGCTCTGGGGAGATGGGGACTTCACCGCAACGGTCGGCCTCACGGTCCAAGGTGGCTGGGACACCGACTCCAACGGCGCAACTGCCGGTTCTGTCATCGGTACGGTGCTGGGCGCCGACCAGCTTCCCCGCCATTTCATCGAGCCGCTGCAGGATCGGACCCGATCAGCAGTCTTCGGCTATGACAATTCTCGAATCTCTGAATTGGCACGCCGCACCACAGCTCTTGCCCAGAGGGCCGCCTGATGGCGTACGTCGTCGAGCTGGCCGCTCCACGAGTCGTCCAGATACGCGAATATCCGACGCCACAGCCGGGTGCTCGCCAAATTCGGGTCCGCACGCTCTATTCCGGCATCTCGGCCGGGACCGAGCTGGCGATGTATCGAGGCACCAATCCGTATCTGGAGAAGCAATGGGATGCCGAGGCGGCGCTCTTCCTGCCCGGGCAATCCACGTTTTCCTATCCCGTTGATGTGTGGGGTTACTCCGAGGTCGGCGAGGTCGATGCACTCGGCGATGAGGTCACCGAATTCGAGGTAGGCGAGGTGGTGTGGGGCAGCTGGTGCCACCGCTCCCACGCGGTGCTGCCCGCTGCGAAAGTCCTCGGCCACGTGCTGCCACCGGGCCTGGATCCCATCGTGGGCACCTTCGATCGGGTCGGCGCCGTCGCGTTGAACGCCGTCCTGGCATCCGGCGCCTACGTCGGTGAGACGGTGGTTGTCTTCGGCATGGGAGTGATCGGCCTGCTGGCCACCCAGTTGTTAGTCGCCCAGGGCGCTGATGTTGTGGCCGTCGACAGAGTGCCGCATCGACTGGAGCTGGCACGGAAATTCGGCGCTACTCCGCTGTCGGCTGACAATGGTGATCTTGCTCTGGCCGTGCGGGATCTGACCCAAGGACGCGGCGCTGATCGGGTGATCGAACTGACGGGTGCATATCCCGCGTTACACGAGGCAATTCGAGTAGCCGGAGTCGGCGGCACGGTGATCGTGGCCGGCTTCTATCAGGGTCCAGCGACCGCATTGGCGCTCGGTGAGGAGTTTCACCACAACCGGGTGACGTTGGTGTCCTCCCAAATCGGCAGCCTGCCGCCGGCGCTCCGCGACCGGTGGACTCGGGAGCGGCTGCATGAAACGGTGATCAAGCTCTGTGCTGCGGGACGGTTGGATCCGATGCCGCTGGTCAGCCACGTCATTCCGGCGACATCGGCCGCCGAGGCGTACCGGCTGGTCGACGCCCCGCCGCCCGACCTGCTGCAAGTGATCTTGAACTTCACCGACGAGGCAGTATCCGAGGCGGCATGAGGCACCACGTACGGTTGTCGGCCCAGGAGCAGTACCTGCGCGGCGCAACGGCCCTGGAGAAGTGGGAACACGCGCAGCGATTAGGTTTCGACGCGTTGGAACTCCGCGCCGCGGGGGAGGGCCGCTTTGCTGCACGGCTGCCGGAACTGAAGGCAGCTGCTGCGGCCGGTGTGCCGATGCCCACCGTATGCGTCGAAATGCTGCATTTCGTGGGCGACTTCGATGCCGAGAAACGTGCCGACGCGCTCGTTCAGATGAAATCTCAGCTCTCCGTAATGGCGGAAATCGGCGGTCGGCTTGCCATGACTCCTGCCTCGTACGGGATGTTCAGCA
>DATCXA010000546.1:0-7204 GCA_036566085.1 Propionibacteriaceae bacterium | reverse complement strand
CCCGAGACGGCCTGAAGTCCGTGCTGCCGAAGACTGCTCATCACCCAAGGCCAATGGCATAGCCACGGCGGCCGATAGAGCGCAGGCGTCACACCGGCAACCGAATAGAAGACCTCCTGTGAGCGGATGATCTCGATCTCTTGCCGCGGCTGCTTGACGTAGCTGGTGAACGAGTGGCTGTAACTGTGATTACCCAGCACGTGGCCGCTCTGCACCACGCGCCGGGTCGTGGACGGAAAACGTTGTGCGCAACGCCCGACCTGGAAGAAAGTTGCCTTCACCTGGTACGCGTCCAAGGTATCGAGCAGCCGCGAGGTATATGGCTCGTTGGGCCCGTCATCGAAGCTCAGTGCAACAACCTTCTCCTCGGTCTCGCTTCCGTATGGAAACGCGCCGAAGACCTGAGAGCGGGATCGAAAGCCGGTCCAGTACGCCGCAGCCCCGAGCACGGAGACGCCGGCCGCAGTCTTCCGAATTGTCGCCGCAAGTGGGCTCACGGGCGGTTCCAGAAGTTGGCCAGACTGTCCATGGCAGCGTCGCCGGCACCTGTGGCGAAGCCGAGTGAGGTAAGCCCCACCAGCAAGATCCCGAGCACCACGCGGCGGCGCACCCATATAGGTGCCAGAGGTCGGAGCCGCTCGTGGCGAAAGGCCGGCGCCATTCCAAACGTCTGCCGTTGCGATAGGCGATTAAGGCAGTACGCCAGGACGTAATAAACCAGAAAGCTCACAAAGAAGCTGTAGAGCAGCCCACGTTGCAATCGTCGGGCAGAAGTGGTTACGACGTTATGCCGCAACCAATTCACCGATCCACGCCGCCGCAGCCGCCGGAGAAGATCAAGTTCGTCACCACCCTGCGTGAGCTTCAGGTCATAACCTGGAAAAGCGCTACGCCGGACCGCGATATTGGTCGCGCTTACGTAGAAGACAAATCCAGTCAACGCGTAGATCGCGGCAACCAGACCGAAGAGCAAAGTGGGATAGGCCTTTGCCCACCACGTGGGGTTTTGATAGCGGCATGGGCCAGCAACAGCGACCATCTCGTCAGAGGCGGCGAAGCCAGCGTCGATGATCCGCAGCCAGTCTTCCGGCTGCGTGGTATCGGCATCGGTGGAGACAATGATCTCGCCCCGGGCGCAGTCAACGCCGCGCTGCCGGGCGGCGCAGATTCCCTGCTCGGCTTCGCTGACCAGGCGCACGCCATATCGCGCAGCAACAGCCGCCGTGTCGTCAGTGCTGTTGTTGTCTACAACAATGATTTCGTAATTCCCGTCGTAGTCCTGATGCTGCAATGCATGCAGCGCGCAGCCCAAATAGGCCGCCTCGTTGTACGCAGGGACGATGACCGAGAACCGCACATGGTCCCGCGGCTGTTCCATCCCACTCCTTCACCCAATCACTCCGCGCGCGGTGCGGACTCGACCCATTTGGTGCGAAGTCAGCACAACACTTTATGCCAAGCGACCGCTCGCCGCCGGAGGTCTGGAGAGAACGGTGATCCCAAAAAGCATCCGGTCAGATCCAGCTTCTAAACCACATTCGAGACAGCCACTTCGGATACGCCAAAAGTTCGTCGGTGAGGATCGGATAGAGATAGGCAAAGTTGGCAGCGACCAGTGCGACGAACGCTCCAATGACAATAGCGGCCACCATGCGGCGATCTCCTGCTTGGGCATCGCCCAGAATCCAGCCAGCACATAGTGCGACGGCCATCACCGAGAATGGGATGATCGCGATCGCGTAGAAGAAAAACAGCGGACGCGAATCGAAGGCGAACCACGGCAGCCAGCTGCTCAAGACACCTACAACGGGAACGCCGAAGCGCCAGTCGCGGCCGCCCACCCACAAGATGGCCGCTGCCACGAGTGCGAAGATCGCAACCCACCAGAGCGCGGGTGTTCCAACACCACTGATCACTCGAATGCAGTTGTCGGGTCCAAGGCAGCCGTCGGTTCCTGGCTTGATGTTGTTGACGGCGTCAATTCCGATGGGGCGTGCCACGATGAGCCAGCCCGCCGGGTCGGCGCGATAGGTGTGCTGGGCGTGATTGATGAAGTCGCCGGTGTGAAAGTTCCAAATGTCGTACTGGTAATGCAGCAGGGAAGCAAGCGGCTTACCAAGCAATCGCACAGTGACATGCTCTGGATGCTCTTGACCCCACGCCCGGTCGTATCCGCCGGAGGTGAGCAGCCAACTGGCCCAGGTGCCGACGTACACCACCACGCTGAGGACTACAAGGGAGATGAAGGCGGGTATGCCGTCTCGGACGATCGACAATTTGGTGCGGGATCCGGCACCGGCGAGGCGTCGTGCGCCGACGTCCCAGGCCAGCGAAAGCAGCGCGAATGCTGCGAGTGGGAATAGTGCGTTCCACTTTGTCCCCAGGGCTAGTCCGAAGCACACACCGGCGGCGATCCGCCAGGGACGCAGGATCAGAGCCGGGCCGAACCGACCACCAAGATCAGCAAGCTCCCGGCGCTCCAGATAACGCGCGAGTCGGTTTCGGAACCATTCGCGGTCGGCGACCAGGCAGGCGACAGCAGCCACCAGGAAGAAGGCCATAAAGATGTCGAGCAGCGCCGTACGCGACATCACAAATGTGAGTCCATCGAAGGTGAGCAGGATTCCGGCAAGCCCGCCGATCATGGTCGACTTCGACACCCGGCGAACCAACCGGATGGTGACCATGATCAGCAGAGTTCCGAAGACCAGAGAGGCGAATCGCCAGCCGAAAGAGTTCATGCCGAACAGCTGCTCGCCGGCCGCGATCAGCCATTTGGCGAATTGTGGGTGAACCACGAAGGCGGCGCTGTCCTGCATAACATCGACGTTGCCGGTGATGATCTTGGAGTTGGCATTGCTCGGCCAGTCGCGCTCGTAGCCGAACTTCAGCAGCGAGTACGCGTCCTTGGCGTAGTAGGTCTCGTCGAAGACCAGCTTGTTGGGGTATCCCAGGTTGACGTACCGGATGACAAAGGCAATTGCGCCGATGATCAAGGTGACGATCCAGCCGTTGATACGATCGGTCGGCATTGCAACCCGTAACCGTTCGATGGTGCTCGGCGGGGTCGATGGCCAGTCAGGCAGGACCCGCGGCGGAGTGAACCCGCTGGTGGCGGCGTCGGTCGATGTCACCAACCCTCGCTCAGACTCCAGGACTTGGCGCGCCACTCGCCCATCGTAGGTGCCGCCGATCACTGGAACGCGGCAACTACCACCCTCCGTCCCCGGTTCGAAACCTAGGTGGACATAGCTTTCTGACGGTCTGCATGGCTTGCAACCAGTGCAGACCGTCAGCAACCTGGGTTTACGTAGGAATCCAACGGGGCGGTCTGGAGTGTGATGTGGTGATGGAGGCGGATTCAGCTGGAGTCGTGGTACTCGCCGCGACGCCAATCGGCGATGTCGGCGACGCATCGCCGCGGCTGGTAGCCGAGCTAACCAACGCCGATGTGATCGCCGCAGAGGACACGCGGCGGCTGCGGCGGCTGCTGGAACGGCTGGGAGTTCAGAGCGAGGCGCGGATCATGTCCTATTTCGAGGGGAATGAAGCGCGGCGTACTGATGAACTGGTCGGGCTGCTGGCGCAGGGGGCGCGAGTCGTCGTTGTCAGTGACGCAGGGATGCCGTCGGTCTCGGACCCCGGCTATCGCTTGGTAAATGCCGCGGTGGGTCGCGGCTTCCGGGTTACTGCGGTGCCCGGACCCTCTGCAGTCGTGACAGCGCTGGCGGTCTCTGGGCTACCCGCTGACCGCTTCTGCTTTGAGGGCTTCCTGCCCCGCAAGGCTTCAGAACGTTCGCGGCGGCTAGCTGAATTGGCGACCGAGCCGCGCACCATGATCTTTTTCGAAGCGCCGCACCGGACGGCCGCCACGCTGTCGGCGATGGCGCAGGCATTCGGAGCCGACCGCCCAGGCGCAGTCTGCCGGGAGCTGACCAAGACCTATGAGGAGATTCGCCGCGCGCCGCTGCAGGCGCTGGCCGACTGGGCGGGCTCAGAAGTGCGCGGCGAGGTGACTCTAGTCATTGGCGGTGCGGCCACGCCGATCGGCGATCTTGAGTCGGCAGCCAAGGAGGCGGTCGGATTGGCGGCTGATGGAATGAAATTGAAGGCGGCTGTTGCACAAGTCGCACAACAGGAGGGTGTTGCCAAGAACGCTCTCTATGAGCTCGCCCTGAAAATGAATCACTTACGTCATTCCTAAGCCCTTGAGAGGAAGCGCGTGGAGCTGCCTGACCTACCCGATCCGCTGCCAGTGCCGGTGGTTGATTCGCACTGCCACCTCGATTCCACACAGGCGAAATCTGGCCTCGAGCCGGAGCAAGCCATCCGGTTGGCCGCAGAGGTGGGCGTCACCAGAATTGTGCAGATCGGCTGCGATCCGGAAGGCTGCCGCTGGGCGGTGGAGGCCGCGGAGCGCTGGCCATCGGTGATCGCCGGAGTAGCGATCCATCCCAATGACGCCGCCCGCATGGGCGCTGACCTGATGCCCGGCCTGGAACTGGTTGAGACGTTAGCCCAGCACCCACGGGTCAGGGCAGTGGGGGAGACCGGGCTGGACTATTACCGGACACGCGATGCGGCCGGCCAGGCAATGCAGCAGGAAGCGTTCGCGGCACACATCGCCTTCGCGAAGCGATATGACAAAACCCTTGTCATCCATGATCGCGATGCCCATCGCGACATTCTGACTGTGCTTGACTCAGCGGGTCCACCGGCACGCATTGTGATGCATTGCTTCTCCGGTGATGATCAGTTCGCCCGGGCGTGCCTGGACCGCGGCGCCTACCTCTCCTTTGCCGGCACGATCACCTTCAAGAACAATGATCATTTGCGGGACGCACTTGCGCTGACGCCTCTTGATCGAGTACTTGTCGAGACCGATGCGCCCTATCTCGCTCCGATGCCGGTACGAGGCAAACCGAACGCGTCCTATCTGATTCCTTACACCGCACGCTTCTTGGCCACCACGCTCGGCGTTGAGTTGGAACGCCTCTGCCAGGCGTTCAATGACAATGCCGATGCCGTCTTCGGTGGGAGCTGGTAGGCCATGGAGTTCGGTGAGGTGCTGCGGCGGCGCCAGATGATCCGCTCCTACGACGCAGCCCGGACCGTGCCGCCGGCCACGATCGACGCAGTTCTGGCGGCAGCGCTTCGCGCACCTTCCGCCGGCTTCACCCAGGGCATCTCTTTCCTCGTGCTGAGCTCGGACGCAGAACGCGAAACGTTCTGGCGCCTCACCGGTGACAGCGACACCTCCTGGCTGCGGGGCATGCGGAGTGCGCCGGTGCTGATGTTGGTCTGGACCAGCGAGGAGGCCTACCTCGATCGGTACGCCGAGCCCGACAAGGGCTGGACCGACCGAGATCCGGCGCACTGGTCCGCGCCTTACTGGTTCGTCGACGCTGGCATGGCAAGCATGGCAGCGCTGCTGTCGGCGGTCGACCAGCATCTCGGCGCCTGCTTCTTCGGCATTCCGGTGGACCGGATTGCCGTCGTACGCGAAGCCTTCGGCGTCCCGGCAAGTCAGCAGAGCGTCGGTGTGATCAGCTTGGGATATTCGGCCGCGGCGCGCGAAGTGCGCTCCACCAGGGGCTCGCCGGCACGACGTCCGCGCAAGGTCCCGACGGACCTCATCCACCATGGCGTCTGGTAATGAAATGTCGCGTCGGGCCTGCGATTTTGGCGTATGGGTGCCGGTCTCCGTTATAATTTTGTGACACATTCGAGCTGACTGCTCGACTGGGAAGAGATTGAGGTCCCAGATCACCGACGGGACCGACTCGGGGGAATCGCTGTGCGCAAGATCATTCCTGTAGTTGCCGCTGGCGCGACTGCGCTAGCACTGGCTGGAACTACCTTCGGCTATGCGAATCTCAACAAAGCCGTGACACTCTCCGTGGACGGCCAGACCGCTGACGTCCGGACTAGCGCCAATACGGTCGCTGCATTGTTGAGAAGCAGGGGAATCGACGTCAACGGCCATGACGTGGTGGCACCGAATTTGGATGCCAAGGTCCAGGACGGCACTCGGGTCGCGGTGAAGTTCGGTCGCCAAGTCACCTTCACCGTTGACGGTGCGCCGCAGACGATCTGGACCACGGCAACGACCGTCGAGGATGCGCTAGCGGCACTCGGGATGAACCTTTCCGGCGCGGAGCTTTCCACCAGTCGCAGCTCGAGCATCGGACGAGAAGGCCTCACCATCCTCATCGCCACCCAAAAGAAGATCATCATTGTCGACGCAGGCAAGAAGCGCACGATCACCACCACGGGTCGAACGCTGGCCGATGCGTTGGCAGCAGCCAAGATCAAAGTTGATGAGAACGACAAGCTGAGCGCTAGCCCGAATACGCTTCTCGTGGACGGGGCCAAGTTCACCTTTACCGACGTTGAGATCAGCTCCAAGACCAAGAAGGTCAAAGTTCACTTCGACACGGTCCGCAAGGAGTCGAGCAAGCTCAAAAAGGGTGTCACCAAGGTCGATACACCGGGCGAACGTGGAATCCGTGCAGTGACCTACAAGATCGTTCGACAGAATGACAAGATCGTCAAGCGCGCCAAGATCAAGTCTAAGTTGATCACGAAGCCGGTGACCGAAGTCATCCTGGTCGGCACCAAGAGGACCACGAGTAGCACGAAGAAGAGCTCGGGCGGCGGCTCTGCCACTCCGTCAGGCAGTGTCTGGGACAAGCTGGCCAAATGCGAGTCCGGCGGCAACTGGTCGATTAACACGGGCAATGGCTACTACGGCGGTCTGCAATTCAGCCTCAGCACCTGGCGCGCCTACGGCGGCTCGGGTATGCCTAACAAGGCCAGCCGTGAGCAGCAGATCGCAATTGCCAAGAAGCTCCAAGCGGACGCCGGCTGGGGCGCCTGGCCAGCGTGCTCGGCGAAGCTGGGCTTGCGTTAGCGGGGTGGCCAACGGGCTGCTTGATGCGACGGCGGTACGCGAGCTGGCAAACCAGCTGGATCTGCGACCGAGCAAGCAGCGTGGCCAGAACTTCGTTACCGACGCCAATACCGTGCGCAGAATCGTCATCGCGTCGAGCGTGGCCGCAGACGACGTTGTGCTGGAGGTCGGCCCGGGCCTCGGCTCGCTGACCCTCGGCCTGTTGCAGGCCGCCCGTCGAGTGATCGCGATTGAAATCGATGATCGTCTTGCGGCGCAGTTGCCTCGAACGGTTGCCGCTCGACTGCCGGC
>DATCXA010000528.1:0-6779 GCA_036566085.1 Propionibacteriaceae bacterium | reverse complement strand
ACTTGGCCATTCGATTGCCGAGATCGGCCGCCATGACACGGATCCGGTGAGACGGGCCGAGGCGGCGCATCTTCATTGTGTGCTCGCATGGCTGGCCGGAGAGTGGGACACCATCGACCAAATCCTTGACGTGGCAGAAGTCGATCTTCATAATGTGCCGTCCGTACTGGCATCTCATGATCATCTGCGAGCTTTGCTGGCTCTGTTCCGCGGCGACCCCGACGTCGCGCTTTCCCGTCTTGAGGCCGCATTCCGCTGGCTGGCTGAAGCGCCGGCCGACGCGCCGCCATTCTTCTCGGTCTGCACGGTCGCGTTCTCCATCGCTCGGTACGACGGGATTATTACGCCGATCTTTGAGGAGACGCAGCTCGTCGGACGCAGCGTCGGAGTGGCGCAGGCCGAGGCGTACACGTTGTGTACATTCGCCTACGCCGCCCGGGCCGCTCGCAGGTTCAGCGACGCAGCCGAGGCGCTCGACCGTTCAGTGCGCATCTTCCGTTCGCTCAACGACCCGGCGGGCGAGGCCTTCACGCTCGCCCAGCGTGGACATCTGTATCGGGTACTCGGCGAGAGCGCCGCCGCCATCGGTTGCTTCCGGCGATCGGCCGACCTCAGATTCGCGATTCCGGACCAGCGCGGTTCCGCCATGGCGCTGACCGGAATAGCCCTTGCCGAGGCAGGGCAGGGCAATGTTGTGGCCGCCCGAGGGCTGGCCGGTGAGGCTGCGCGGCTGCTCGACCGCTCCGGTGATCGGCCTGGGCTCAGTGGCGCGCTCAACAATCTCGCCACGATCGAGGTCATCTCGGGTCGACCTGGGCAGGCCGCTCGAACGCTCGAACGGCTGCTGGCCTTGCGGGCGGTTCCCGACTCGCATCGCTCAGTCGGCTGGCAGCACTTGTTCCTTGCACAGCTGCGGAACCGGATAGGCGACAACGTCGGCGCTGAGGCGGCCTGGCGCGCGGCTATTGCTGTCTTCGAGCGCATCGGCGAGCGGGAAGGCCTCGCAGCCGTCGCCGAGAGCGCGTCAGCGCGCTAAGGGATTGCAAAGTGGTGAATGTCTAGCCTCCTTGAACGTATATAGGCCACAACGGAGGTACCACATGACAATGACAACAGCGCTGGGCGCTGCGACAGTCGCTGAGTTGCGATCAGCAGTCGCTGGCACAGTGATCGTGCCAGGAGATGACGACTATCAGAGTGCGCGCCGAGTGTGGAACTACGCAATCGATCGACACCCGGCGATGATCATCCGCTGCGGCGGCACCGCCGATGTCGTCGCCGCCGTACGCTTCGCACGGAGCGAAGGCCTGCCCATCGCGATACGTGGTGGCAGACACAGCATTGCGGGATTCTCGACTTGCGATGACGGTCTCGTCCTTGACCTATCTGAAATGACCGCGGTACGCGTCGACGCCGCCACGGGCCGTGCCCGAGCACAGGGTGGCACTGTATGGAAGCAGTTCGATCGCGAGACTCAACTCTTCGGCCTAGCGACCACGGGCGGTCTGGTCTCTTCTACCGGCTTAGGAGGGTTCACGCTGGGTGGCGGGATCGGACACCTGGTACGCAAGCACGGACTCGCCAGCGACAACCTCGTGTCGGCCGACGTTGTCAATGCCGACGCTCAGGTTGTGCGTGCCTCGGCTGAAGAAAATCCAGAGTTGTTCTGGGCGTTGCGAGGCGGCGGCGGGAACTTCGGTGTAGTGACGTCGCTGCATTTGGCGGTGCACCCCGTCGGCCCAACGGTCCTCGGCGGTGTCATTTTCTACCCAGCCGACCAGGCTGCGCAGGTGATCTCCGGCTGGCGGGAAGTCACAGCGGACGCGCCTGAAGAACTTACATCCATGATCAATCTCACAGCTGCCCCACCGCTGCCATTCCTGCCCGAGTCGGTGCACGGTAGCCGTGTTGCTGTCGTGATCGCCTGCTACGCCGGTGACCTCGACAAGGGCGAAGCAGCAGTGGCCGGGCTTCGTCGCCTAGGGGACCCAATCGCCGATGTCTTGGCACCAATGCCCTACCTCTCCCTCCAGCAGCTGGTTGACCCTCTGTGGGAGCCCGGGGCTGCCAACTATTTCACCTCCGTGTTCCTGGAAGGAGTCCCCGATCTAGCAGTGAACACGCTCGTCGATGCACATAGACGCTCAGCCGTACCGCCGGCAACCTGCGAGCTGCACGTGCATCATCTCGGCGGAGCCATGCATCGCATTGACGAGGACGCCACGGCCTTCCCGCACCGTCGGTCACCCTTCCTCTTCAACTGCATCGTCCGAAGCCAAGACCCGGCCGAATTGCCGCCACTGGTGGAATGGGCACAACGTACCCGTGAGGCGATGTCGAGATTCGGTGGCGGTTTGTACGTGAATTTCTCGGGCGAGGGAGGAGCCGAGCGGGCTGCTTACCCACCTCAGACATACGCGCGGCTCGCCGAGGTCAAGCGCAGCTACGACCCCGACGACGTGTTCCGGTTCAACCAGAACATTTCACCCTGAGAACTGATCGATGATCAAGGTGTGGGATGTCGCCGTAGTAGGCGGCGGCGCAGCCGGTTGTGTCCTGGCGAGCAGGTTAAGTGAGACGGCTGGGAGGTCGGTGCTGCTTCTGGAAGCGGGTCCGGATCTGAGGGCGCCGATGCCCGATGACGTGCGGGATGGCCGGAGGCCGACCTTCGACCATGACTGGGGATACCTGTCTGAGCAGATCTCCGGAGGGTCGGTGCTCTCGCTCTTCCGTGGCAAGCTGCTCGGCGGCTGCTCGTCTACGAATGCGACCTTCGCGCTCCGTGGACATCCAGCGGACTACGACGGCTGGGCTGCCGCCGGGAATACCGGATGGTCGTTCGCCGATGTCTTGCCTTACTTCTGCAAACTCGAGACCGACGAAGACTTTGGGTGGGCGCCGTGGCACGGCTCCAGCGGCCCGCTGCCGATCCGGCGGTACGGCGACGGCGAACTCACTGATGTCGCTTGGACGGGCCTCGAGACGCTCCAGGAATGCGGATTCCCGAGGATCCCGGACGCCAATGAGCCCGCTGCCGTCGGTCTTGCCCGCATCCCGGTCAACACTCGCGCTGGTGAGCGGATCAGCACCGCACTGGCCTATCTGGCGCTCAGTGCGGGCCGACCGAATTTGACTGTTCGATGCGATGCACAGGTTGCCCAGCTGATCTTGAGCGGTGCTCGTGCGGTCGGCGTACGGCTGCTGTCAGGGGAGGAGATCCGCGCTCAGGAGGTCGTGCTCTCGGCGGGCACGTACGCCAGCCCGGCACTCTTGATGCGCTCCGGGATTGGCCCGTCGGCAGCCCTCCGCGCGCTCGGCATCCCGGTCGCCGCGGACATTCCCGGTGTCGGACAGAACCTCATCGACCACCCAGCCGTGTCGATCGATCTGCTTTACGACGGGCCGGTCGAGCCCGTCGCGGTCTTCCAGGTCTGCGCCACGTTTCATAGTTCTGGAGCCGATTCTGGCGGCGCACCAGACCTGCAGTGTCTCGTGTCGGGACCGTACCAAGGTGATCCCAGCAAGTTCTTCCTGGGCACTGCGCTGCTCAAACCAAGGTCGCGAGGAGACCTCACCTTGGACTCGATCGATCCGACGGCACCTCCGCGCATCGATCTCGGCTACTACTGCGAGCCCGGTGATCTTGAAGGGATGGTTGAGGGACTGCAGCGAGTTCGCGAGCTTGGTCACGTCGGCGCTCTTGAAGAGTTGTCAGGCGGCGTTGAGTTCGGGCCCGGCCCGGCGGTCGACCTGCGATCTTGGGTGCGCAAGCAGACATGGACATACCACCATCCGGTCGGAACCTGCGCAATGGGTGTTGACCCGTCGGCTGGGGCGGTCGTCGATTCGGAATGCCGAGTCCATGAGGTGACCGGTCTGCGTGTCATCGACGCGTCGATCATGCCCGACATCCCATCGGCGAACACGCATATACCTACGGTCATGATCGCGGAGCGCGCGGCGGCTCTGATCATCTGAGCGGCCAGAGCACAAACGAGCCGTGCATCGATTGCTTGCAACCGGGCTGTTCCCCAAGAGCCTTCGGCTGATCATATTCGGGACCTGCGAGTGATCATTCGACGGTGGGGCGATCATGATGTAGAGCTCCTCCACCATGCCGACGGCGGTGATCACCGAATCGAGAGAGAACACAATGTCAAGCAGCAGGATCTGGATGACGTCAGGCGACGACCTCGTAGTGTCGCACCGTCCGATCACGTTCGATCAGGAAGCGATCATCCTCGGGATAGAAGACTGCTTGATCAATGTCATCGCCCGCGAACGCCCTGATGCTGTCCGGAGAATCCCAGAGCGAGAACGTGATGATCTCCGATCGATCGCGGTCATCGCGACGCAGCATCCAGGCCCCTTGATTGCCAGGTGTTGATCTGTACTCAGCCATGCCGGTGTTCGCTATGTAATCGGCGTATGCGTCCGCATCCTCGCGGCGCACGGCACCTCTCCAAATCCGCGCGATCATAGATTGACACTAGCGAGCAGAGCGGAATGAAACTCTCGACTGCGGGTCAAGGCCCACGGAAAGTGTCAGACCGAGCCTTTAATGTGAACGTATGTCCTGCATATCTGCTTGAGTGCAGTTGACGCTCAGTCTGTCAGGTACGACAAGCGCGATACTTCACTCAAGCAGATATGCAGGACGTATGTTCGATGAGCAGGGTGGGCGCGGCCAACGCGGCGGCGACACTATCGCTGGCCTCGACCACCCACTGCTGGTCCGGCAGCAGGAATGCAAGCTCGTCGAACTCGCGGCGCACTGGGCAGACCTTCATCACCCCGACAGCCAAGCACCCGCCGAGAAAACGCTGCCAGGCGCTCAACAGGGTCGGCAGCTAGGCAGCGACGGCACCCCGGAGGTACTGGAGTTCTGCGTCGCCGAACTGGGCGCCAGCATCGAAACCAGCTACGGATCAGCCCGAGCCCTCATGGACGATGCGTTGGATCTGCGGCACCGCCTACCCGAAATATGGCAACTGATCATGGCTGGTTCAGTGCAGGCATGGAAGGCTCGCAAGGTTGCCCAAGTGACCCGGCATCTGAGCCGTTCTTCGGCGATGCACGTCGATGCAGCGGTCGCCCCATCCAATAGCGGGTTGCCGTGGGCCCGGTTCGAAACCTTGCTCGCCGCCAAGATCATCGAAGCCGACCCGAGGGCCGCCGAGGAGCAGGCCAAGATTTGGGAGGCCGAACGGTTCGTCCGGGCTGGCCATAGCAACCAACACGGTCTGAGACTCTTGATCGCGAAAGCCAACGCCGGCGATGTCACTTGGTTCATGGCGACCGTGAACCGGATCGCGGAGATCTTGCGGCTGCAAGGTGAGATGGAATCAGCCGATGTCCGCCGCTCGATGGCGATCGGCATACTCGCCCAGCCTGCCTTGGCATTGCAGCTACTGTGGGACTTCCGCAACGAACAACGCCCTGCCGCCGAGCCGCAGCAGCTCCACGACCCCACCCACAACGACTCGAAAGCGCCCTTCGACGACATCACCGCACCGCCTTCCGAAGATCTGCTGGACATTGAGCCCGACGAGACATTCGAGGCAGGGCTGTCGGCGGCACAGCGCTCTGAGGTTCCGGAGGCGTCGACCGGCCGCGGCTTGCTCATCCGGCCCTCCGGAGTCGATCTAGCCAAACTCCGCCCGCGGGTAATGCTGCACGTCCATCTCAGCGAAGAAGCGCTGCTCAGCTACCACAACGGCAAACTCGGCATCGCCGGCGGCGTCTGCCGCCTGGAAGGCGTCGGACCCATCACACTCGGCCAAGTCCGCCGCTTTCTGCGCGACACCGGCTGCGATGTGACAGTCCAGCCGGTCATCGATCCGCAGAACGTCCCAGTAGTCGACAGTTACGAAATTCCGCGACCGATCCGGGAGGCAATGTTCCTCCGGATGCCAGCCAGCTGCTTTCCGTACGCGACTGCAACCCAACGCATGGACCTCGACTACACGATCCCTTACCGCCCACCCGCGCGCGGCGGACCGCCGGGGCAAACCGGCGTCGCCACGCTCGGCCCACTGATCCGCTTCGAACATCGCGTCAAAACACATGGCCGGTGCCCAATACGCCAACCCGAACCAGGAGTCTAGATCTGGCGATCACCCCACAATGCCCACTACCTGGTCAGCAATGCTGGCACCTACAACCTGGGCGATGGAGCCTTCGCGCGCCGAGTTTGGCGCGCCGCGGTACCGCCAGACGTCGCGCCATCACAAACTGAATAAATGAGCATCCCCGAGTTTGATCAGTTGATGGCTGAAGGTCTGAAGTTGGATGTAAAGGCCTACTGGGGTGCAGGATTTCTGCCCGGACGCTTCCGTTCTGAAGATCCCAGCTGGTCATACAAGGCGATTGCGCGAGCGGTCCTTGCCAAGGCCGAGTCCGCACTCGACATGGGAACCGGCGAAGGTGGCGTGCTGGCAAGCCTCGCGCCTCTGCCCAAGCTGACAGTCGCGTACGAGGAGTGGTGGCCGACGGTGCCTGCTGCGTGGTCGAGGCTAAGGCCTCTCGGCGTCCATCTGGTGATCGCGCTTGGCAGTAAAGACAATGTGGCCGGACCGGATGAGGATGACAGACCGGGTGTTCCTTTTCGTTCTGACGCCTTCGACGTCGTTCTAAATCGGCACGAAGCTTTCGACCCTGTCGAGGTTCGGCGGATCATCAAGCCTCACGGAAGTTTCTTGACTGAGCAGGTGGGGAGCGACGAGGCGGCCTCGATTCGGACGTTGCTGGGACTGCCGGTCGATGCTCCCGAGTGGACA
>DATCXA010000519.1:0-2249 GCA_036566085.1 Propionibacteriaceae bacterium | reverse complement strand
TGGCGCCGCTCGCCTGGACAGCCGCAGCCGTCGTGATCACAGCCGACGAGTTGTCTTCGTAAAGCCGACACATGATCAGCTCAGGGGCTGATCAGTTCAGTGTTGATTGGCTTAAGGACCGCGTAAGCGTAAGTGGGTCGTAGAAGCAAGCGTCCCGCGCTGCAAGGACTGCTCCACCAATGACCCTTGACACCCCTGGATCGACGGCAACGATCTTGGTACTGGCAAACGCCGGGATCGTGACTCGATGGGAAATCCGCTCCTGGATGGAGTCCATCAGATGCGGACTAAGAGCACCGAGATAGCCACCCAAGATCACGGTGTGCGGGTTGATGATGCCGATCACGTCATCTATCGCATCACCCAACGCTGCGCCAGCACGCTTGAAGATCTGCAGCATTGCCGCCTGACCTTCATCGATCGCCTCAACAATGCGTCGGATCGCTTCCTTGGGCTGCTCGTCGACTAGCCGAGCCGCTTCATCCGGGGGCATCAGCTCGCCGACCGTCAGCAGGTTCTGCGGTCCGATCAGTGACTGCAGGCACCCGTTGCGTCCGCACCAGCAGGCCGGGCCTGACGGATCCACGTTGAGATGGCCCAAGTCGCCGGCGCCTCCGCCGGCGCCCCGGAAGATCTCACCGTTGATGATGAGACCGCTCCCAATGCTGCGTAGGCCACCGAGGTAGGCGGCGATGGTTTCCGGCTCCAAGCGAAGCTCGTTCCGGACGGCATGCAACGCTGCTAATTGGCTGTCGTTGGTAATGCCGACGTGTACGCCGTGAATGCCCAGCTCGTTCAGTGTCGCGCTGACCTTTGCGCTGAGCGGAAAATCGCGCCATTCCGGGTTCTCGGAGAGCCCAACGATTGCGCGATCTGCGGCTATGTAGCCAGGAACGCCGATCTCGATAGCGATCAGGTGCTTTTCTGCCGGCAGCCGGTTGAGCTGCGAACGCAGCGCGCGGTCAAGTTCGGCAAAGCCCGCGTCGGGCGCAGCCCCGCGGAGATTTGCCGGCACACTGTCCCGCCACAGCTCGCGACCTGCCAGTGTTGCCGCGGCGAACTCAAAGCCATCCAGGTCGACGCGTACCCCGAGAACGCACCATGGCTCGCCGTCGAAGTCGATGGGACGAGTGGGTCGACCGGCGCCTGGACGGCGAATCGGGTCGAGCTCCATGACGATCCGGCGTGCCCTGAGTTCGCCGATGAGATCGGTCATTGTGGAAATGCCGAGGCCGCAGCCGTGTGCAATGTCGTGACGGCTGCTAGCTCCATGGTCGCGCACGTAGCGAAGGATCTGGGTGAGATTTCCTTGACGTAAATCCCCCGAACCCCCACTGCGCCGCGACCCCAAATCAGGGGTCGGCCCAGCTGGCATGGTGACGATCGTAGCCTTTTCGGACGGTGTGGACAGGAAAACGAAAAACAATCTGGTTTTGCTCGTTCGCAGCTTTCTTCTTATGCACGAACTATTCGCCCTTGTTTGCATCTGCCCTTGTACGGTTGGGAAGTGGGCGGTCTCGATCACTTCCAGTACCTGCTGTTAATGGCAGGCTGTTTGTTGATCACGCTGCCGTTGGAGTTCGTTTTGGGCGCTCGGGTCTACCGTCGCGCCGCCGGTTTGGCCTTTGCCGTGATTCCGGTAGTGATCATCTTTTCGGTCTGGGACGTTGTCGGAATCTTGCGTGATCACTGGAGCTATAGCCCCCGCTTCACCACCGGTGTGACGTTGATCTTTGGTATGCCGATCGAGGAGCTGGTGTTCTTCATTGTGGTGCCGATCTGCGGGCTGCTGACGTACGAGGCGGTCGGTCAGATGCTGCGTCTCGGCCAGCGAAGATCACGAGTGGGCGAGGGGGATCCGCGTGCCTGAGTACACGGTGCTCACTGTGTTCGCCGTAGTGTCAGTGGTCGTCGCAGAGCTGATCTTTTTCAAGACGGGCATCTTCAGTACCGCCCAGTATTGGTTGTCGATCGCGATCATCTTTGCGTTTCAAATCCCGGTGGATGGCTGGCTCACGAAGCTCTCTGCTCCCATCGTGATCTACGACCCCGAGGAAATCTTGGGGCTACGAACGCCGTGGGACATTCCGGTCGAAGACTTCGGCTTCGGCTTTGCAATGGTGACACTGGCTATCCTGCTGTGGCGGCGTTGGCTGGATCGGAGGCCGTCACCAGAGGAGGATCAACCACAACCATGATCACGACCGAAAACGTGGCAGCGGCCTTCGACGAGGTGGCGCCTCGCTACG
>DATCXA010000510.1:0-9700 GCA_036566085.1 Propionibacteriaceae bacterium | reverse complement strand
TGCCTTCAGCCAGGGCCAGCGTTTTACTTATGTGTTTGCGATCGCCGGGATCCTGGTGCTTTCCTTCGTGATCATCAAGTTGGTCCCGCGAATCGGTCATCCAGCGTGGGCCGTGGCGATCGGGCTCTTGTGTGCTGGCGTAGCCGGAAACCTGACCGATCGGTTGTTCCGCCCTCCCGGAGTCCTGCGCGGTCACGTGATCGACTTTCTGGAGCTGCCGCACTGGCCGATTTTCAACGTCGCCGACATGTGCATCACCGCAGCCGCCATCTTGATCATGTTTCTGTCGGTAGTGAAAGGCATCAGTATCACAGGCCAGCGGCATGCCCGACCGGTACGGGGGGACTCGGGCGATGATGATGATCATAATCGAAGCACGGTAGCGCGTGGCTGATCGAAAGGTCGTGCTCGTGCCAGAGGGTCTGAACGGCGAGCGGGTTGACGCGGCAGTGGCGCGCATGCTGGGTCTGTCGCGTAGCCGGGTCGTGGAGTTGATCGGTGCGGGGCAGGTACTGCTTGATGGTGCCGCAATTACGAAGTCGGATCGCGTCAGTGTTGGGTCCATGCTCGAAGTGGAGTTTGACGATCAACCGCGAGTGGCGACTGTGCGACCGGAGCAAGTCGAAGGCGTTGTCATTGTGTACGACGACGAGGACATCGTGGTGATCGACAAGCCGGTCGGTGTCGCAGCCCATCCCAGTCTGGGCTGGACCGGACCCGACGTACTCAGCCACCTTGCCGGCGCGGGCTTCCGGATCTCGACCTCCGGGGTTCCGGAGCGGCGGGGCATCGTGCAGCGGTTGGACGTCGGTACGTCCGGGCTGATGGTGGTCGCCAAAAGCGAGCGCGCGTACACGATCTTGAAGCGAGCCTTCCGATCCCGCAGCGTCGACAAGATCTACCACGCGCTGGTGCAGGGCCATCTGGACCCGTTCACCGGCACTATTGAGGCTCCGATTGGCCGGCATCCCGGGGCGGACTACAAGATGGCGGTGATGGAGCGAGGCCGGCACAGCGTCACTCACTACTCAACTCTGGAGGCGTTCGTCGCCGCGAGTCTCCTTGAGATCAAGCTCGAAACCGGCCGTACGCATCAGATCCGGGTTCACATGGCGGCGATTCGACATCCCTGCGTAGGCGATCTGATGTATGGAGCCGATCCCGTGCTTGCCGACAAGCTCGGTTTGGAACGCCAGTGGTTGCACGCCGTTCGACTGAGTTTTGCGCACCCGCGTTCGGGCGAATTGATGCAGTTTGAGTCCCCGTACCCACCTGATCTTCAACATGCCTTGGACGCGATCAGGGCCTGGTAGACCGGTGCCCGGTCGGTCTCCCGCTACGGGGCCAACTTCGCTAGGGTCAACTCGTGCGTAGAGCGAAGATTGTCTGCACCCTCGGCCCAGCCTCCTCGAGTCCGGAGCGCCTGGCGGAGCTGGTTGCGGCTGGAATGGATGTCGCCCGACTCAACATGAGTCATGGTGACTATGCCGATCATGAGAGAAACCTGCGCAGCGTGCGGGACGCCGCAGCAGACGCCGGTCGCCCAGTCGGTGTGCTGGCCGATCTTCAGGGACCCAAGATCCGGCTCGGCCGGTTCACAAACGGCAAAGAGAAGTTGCATGTCGGCGCAACGTTTTCGATCACCGTCGACAACGTAGACGGCACCGTCGAGCGCTGTTCCACCACATACAAGGGATTGCCGGGCGATGTTCGACCCGGCGATCTGATCTTGATCGACGACGGCCGGATCGCCTTGCGGGCAAACGAAGTTACCGGCACTGACGTGATCACCGAGGTAGTTGTCGGCGGACCGATCAGCAATAACAAAGGGATTAACCTACCCGGCGTTGCTGTCAGCGTGCCAGCCATGAGTGAGAAGGACACCGAGGACCTGCGCTGGGCGCTCCGCAACGGCGTTGACATGGTCGCCCTATCGTTCGTACGGAGCGCCGACGACATCAAGCTGGTCCACGAAATCATGGATGTTGAAGGCCGCCGTATTCCAGTGATCGCCAAGCTCGAAAAACCGCAGGCAGTCGAGAACCTCGACGAGATCATCGACGCCTTCGACGCATTCATGGTGGCCCGTGGTGATCTTGGCGTAGAGCTGCCGCTGGAGGAGGTGCCGCTGGTCCAGAAGAGGATCGTCACCGCCGCCCGGCGTTGGGCGAAGCCGGTGATCGTGGCGACTCAGATGCTGGAGTCCATGATCTCTTCGCCGCGTCCTACCCGTGCTGAAGCTTCTGACGTGGCCAATGCGATCCTCGACGGCGCCGATGCGGTGATGTTGTCGGGTGAAACCAGTGTCGGTGAGTACCCGGTGCTGGCCGTGGAAACCATGGCGCGAATCGTGGAGAACACCGAAGCCCACGGCATGGACCAAATGCACGGCATCGACTGGGATCCGCACACCACGAGCGGTGTTATCACCAAGGCCGCTGAGGAAGTCGCCCAGCGGATCGGCGCCAAGTTCTTGGTGACCTTTACCACCTCCGGCGATTCAGCGCGCCGGCTGACCCGCCTTCGTTCGAGTATCCCGGTGCTGGCGTTCACCCCGTACGAGGAAACTCGTGCGGCGCTGACCTTGAACTGGGGCGTTGAGACCTTCATGGCACCGATGGTCGGCCACACTGACGAGATGATCCGTGAGGTCGACAAGTCACTCACCGAGAGCGGCCGCATCGCCGACGGCGATCGCGTCGTCATTGTGGCCGGCTCTCCGCCGGGTGTCGCCGGCCAGACCAACATGATCCGGGTCCGCCGCATCGGCGCCCCCCTGTAGACGATGCGGAGTGGTCTTGAAGCCATAGTGAGTGGGACTAAAGGACATAGGCCTTCGCCTCCCCCTCCCGGCACACCCTCGAAGCGCTTGCCTGGTGGCGTCGGGGCGGCTCGGCAAAACCTAAGATGCTTGAAACCGGACAATCACAAAGTCCGCGAGATCGCGGACTCGGCCACCACGTTTTGCCGATCCCGCAGCCGACGTCACCAGGCAAGCGCGAGCCAGAAGAATGTGCCGGAGAGGGGAGTCGAACCCCTATGTCCTTTCGGACAGACGGGTTTGAGCCGTCCGCGTATACCATTCCGCCACCCCGGCCGAGGGCCAATGATCATCCAGCCCGGCGAACGCCCGCGAGCTCGATCATTCTGCCACAGCCGCCGAAGGATAAGTCGATCAAATGCCCAGTGGCGGTGACAGGCATCTCGCTAGAGTGTCCCCGTGACTGCAGAAGCCAACCAGATTGACGGCACAAGGACTCGGGTCGTCGTGGCCGAGGACGAGGTGCTGATCCGCTTGGATCTGGTGGAGATGCTCACTGAGGAGGGCTATGAGGTAGTCGGCCAGGCGGGTGACGGGGAAGCGGCGGTAGCGCTGGCCAGGGATGTCACGCCCGATCTTGTGGTCATGGATGTCAAGATGCCAAAGCTTGATGGGATCAGCGCGGCCGAGCAAATTGCCGGTGAGCGCATTGCGCCCGTCGTGATGCTCACGGCCTTTAGTCAACGCGATCTAGTGGAGAGAGCGAGCCAAGCCGGCGCAATGGCGTACGTGGTCAAGCCGTTCAGCAAGGCCGATCTTGTTCCCGCCATCGAGATCGCTCGCGCCCGATTCGCTGAGATCCAAGCAGTGGAAGCCGAGGTCAGCGACTTAACTGAGCAGCTGGAGTCCCGCAAGGTCGTGGAGCGCGCCAAAGGTCTGCTGCAGAGCGGTCTGGGACTCAGTGAGCCGGAGGCGTTTCGGTGGATCCAGAAGACTGCAATGGATTTGCGCAAGTCAATGCGGGAAGTCGCCGAAGGAGTCATCGAGCACGGCTCAGTCGCGAAGAAAAAATAGAGTATTCGCATCTATGTGCTCTCAATCGCGTAACGAACATGCAAAAGACAGCAAAGTCGGAGCCATAACACAGCTTCGGTCGTAAGTTCGACAATGCTCGCGAAGTTGCGCTATGGCGCGGCCTCGCAAACCGGAACAACCAGGAGGAAATGTGCGAAAGCATAAGCTCGCTCTTGCGGGGGTAACCCTGCTGGCCGCGTCGCTCGCGATGACGGCATGTGGCTCTCGGGCCGAACAGGCCCCGGGCGGGGAGGCCGGAGCGGCCAAGGTCGCCAAGATCGGCGTGATCGCGCCGTTGTCAGGCTCTTTGTCAGCCTTGGGGCTCGGCATCCAGAACTCGGTCGATCTGGCCATCAAGCAGGCCAACGAGAAGAAGACCATCCCCGGATGGACGTTGGAGCTCGCGGCTGAGGATGACGAGGCAAAGCCGGACGTGGGCAAGAACGCCGCGACCAAGCTGGTTGGTGACGATCAAGTGATCGGTGTGGTCGGTACCCTCAATTCCTCAGTCTCCCAGTCAGTGCAGCCGGTTCTTGCCAGCGCAAATATCGTTCAGGTATCGCCAGCCAACACAAATCCCACACTGACGCAGGGCCCGGATTTGTCCAAACCGCAGCGACCATACCCGACCTATTTCCGCACGTGTACCACAGACACCATCCAGGGCGCATTCGCGGCGCGTTACCTGTACAACGCTGCCGGAGCCAAGACGGTAGCCACTGTTCACGACAAGCTCGCCTACGGTCAGGGCCTCGTGGCGGCATTCACCGACGAGTACAAGAAGCTGGGTGGCCAGGTCCTGCTGGCCGACACGATCAACCCCGACGAATCGGACTTCTCCAGCGTCATCAGCAAGATCAAAAGTGCAGGACCAGACGCCATCTACTACGGCGGCCAGTACCCACAGGCCGGACCGCTGAGCCAGCAGGCGAAGGCAGCCGGGTTGAAGATACCGGTGATGGGCGGTGACGGCATCTTCGATCCGAAATATATCGAGCTGGCCGGTAAGACCTCCAATGGTGACCTCGCGACCTCCGTCGGGGCTCCGACAGAGTCGCTCCCGACAGCCAAGCAGTTCGTTACCGACTACAAAGCTGCCGGCTTCGCGCAGCCCTACGCGGCCTATGGCCCATACTCCTTTGACGCTGCAAATGCGATTATCGAGGCCTTGAAGACCTCGCTCGCCAGCGCAAGCGACGCCAAGTCGGCACGTTCAGCGACAGTCGATGCGATGAGCAAGGTCAGCTTTGAAGGCGCGAGCGGCAAAGTCGGATTCGACCAGTACGGCGACTCGGTTACCCGTGTGCTGACTGCCTACAAGGTCGCTGGCGGAGAATGGAAACCGGAGAGGACGGAGGAGTTCAAGTAACCTCCCGCGTTCTTCGTTTCATTGCTCCACACTAGGGGAACGAGGCCTAAGGTGAGACGGGGGCAGGCCCACGAGGTCTGCCCCCGGCCTAGGTATCTGCGCGCCGACTGGTTCGGCTGGCAACGAGGAGGTGAGCGTGGAACTGTTCTTCCAGCAGGTCGTGAACGGGCTCTCGCTGGGGGCACTCTACGGATTGATCGCTGTGGGATACACGGTGGTCTATGGCATCATCCAGCTGATCAACTTTGCCCACGGAGAGATCTTCATGATCGGCGCCTTCGGCGCACTCACAGCCTGGCTGCTGATACCTGGAGACTCACTCAGCCTGTGGATGCTACCTGTCATGCTGCTCGCCGGTATGGCGGCCGCTGTAGGTACTTCTCTGCTAACTGAACGATTTGCCTACCGCCCACTCCGCAACGCACCGAGACTGGCGCCCCTGATCACCGCGATCGGTGTCTCCGTTGTCCTTCAAGAGTTCATCCGGTTATTCTTCGGGCGCATACCGGGCTTCCCCGATGCAAAGAGCGCCATCGTTTTCCCGCAGATCGACTATGTGACGGGACTCGCGATCCAGCTAGGTCCCATCACCGTCCAGCGCGCCGCACTGTTCACGATAATCGCGCTCGTCATTTGCTGGGGCTTCCTGAACGTGTTCGTCAACAGGACGCAGGTTGGTCGGGCAATGCAGGCGACATCGCAGGATCCCGACACGGCGAGGTTGATGGGGATCAATGTCGACCGCATCATCATGGTGGCGTTCGCGCTCGGCGCAGCCTTGGCCGCGGTAGCCGGTCTGTGTTGGGGCCTGCGCTATACCAATGTCGAATTCAGGATGGGGTTTGTAGCCGGCCTCAAGGCGTTTACGGCAGCGGTGCTCGGCGGGATAGGCAACATCAATGGCGCCGTCGTAGGAGGCCTCGTGCTCGGGGTTATCGAGGTGATGGCGACCACATACATACCGGGCCAGTTCGGTGGGTCGGCCTGGAAGGACGTGTGGGCGTTCGTGATACTGATCCTGGTCTTGGTCTTCCGGCCACAGGGCCTGCTCGGCGCGAGGGTGGTGGATAGAGCATGACTACGATGCCACGGCTGATCACACCGGAGCGGCAACAGCGATCTGACCCCGCCGCTGGCTGGGTCGGGATTGCAGGCGGTGTCGTCTTGGCTGCCTCTGCTTTCTTACCGTGGGCCTACGCGTTCCAGGCTCTCGACGGCATGTCGCTCTTCGGATATCCCTCGCCCTTGCAGATCTTGGGGATGGTGCTCGGCCTGCTCGTCGCGGGACTCATCATCTGCTCACGGCGTATCAAGCCGAGAGCTAAGATCCGGGTTGGCTGGGTACGTGGTGCAAAGGCAGCCGGAACGGGTGCCCTAGTCTTCTTGATCTTGGTCACCGTCGCGATAGCACTTGAGCTTGGTGGCCTGGTTAACGTGGTCTGGGGCGGTTGGATTGCGCTCCTTGGCGCCGTCATCGCCTTCGTTGGCACTAGGCTGATGGTCGCAGACCCGACACCCACCCTGGAACGCGCGACGCTGCCCGCCTGGCTTGAGATTCTTGCAATCGCGGTCGTCATGGCGGCGGTGCTGTTCGCGTCGGCCTACGTCCTCAACCTCGATGATGGCGGAGCCTTCGTAGCCTTCCTTGCGTTCCTCATAACTGTGGTCGCAGTGATGCTGCGCACCGGGGCGATGGGCTGGCTCTCAGCCGTGTCCCGAAGACACCGTCAGGTGCTGATCTTGTCGGCTTTCGTCGTCGCCTTCCTGTTCCCCTTCACCCAGGGCGGGTCAGATGCCAACATGTCGATTGCCACTCAGATCCTGATCTTCGCGGCCACTGCCATGGGGCTGAACATTGTGGTCGGCCTCGCCGGACTTCTCGATCTGGGTTATATCGCCTTCCTTGGCGCTGGCGCTTTTACCGCAGCGGTGCTGTCCAAATCGGCATTTTCGACGGTGAACTTTCACCCGCCGTTCCTTGTCACCGCGTTGATCAGTGGACTCGTTGCGGCGACCCTCGGACTCATTATTGGGTCGCCTACGTTGCGAGTGTCGGGGGACTACCTGGCGATAGTGACGTTGGGGTTCGGGGAGATTTTCCGCCTCACCATGGGTAACCTCGACGGCGAAAATGGGCCTAACATTACGCGCGGGCCGAATGGCATTCCGGCCATCCCCAATCTCGAGGCAGGGGGCTTCGACTTCGGCAAGCCGCACACAATTCTTGGCTTCGACCTCGGACGCTTCGCCAACTACTACTTCCTGCTGCTCATTTTTCTCGCCTTCGTCATTCTGGTGTTCACACGGCTCAACAACAGCCGGATCGGTCGTGGCTGGGTCGCAATCCGCGAGGATGAGAAGGCTGCCGAGGCAATGGGCGTCAACACCTTCGGCCTGAAGCTGTTCGCCTTCGCCAGCGGCGCATTCCTTGCTGGCCTGGCTGGATCGATCAAGGCTCACGTGGACGTGTCCATCACGCCTGATCAGTTCATCTTTCTTGAGTCCGCGTTTCTGCTGGCGGCGATTGTGCTCGGCGGTATGGGCACCGTCCTCGGCGTGCTGGTTGGCGCCACGCTCCTGAAGCTGCTGCCAGAAAAGTTGCGCTTCATTAGCGAATACCGGCTGTTGGCCTTCGGTCTGCTCTTGATCCTGATGATGCGGTTCCGGCCAGAAGGCCTGATCCCGAGCCAGCGTAGGCAGCTGGAGTTCCACGAGGAGAACGAGGAGTTGGCCGAGCGGATCGAGGAGGAAGTCGAAGACACTGGCGCATTGAAGGGAGCAACGCTGTGACCACTGCAGTTGAGGCTTCCGGCGTGAGCGCGCGGGACAATGGCTCGGCCATCCTGGTCGCCGAGAATGTAACGATGCGGTTCGGCGGCCTCGTCGCAGTGGACTCAGTCGACCTGAGGGTAAACAGGGGCGAGATCATGGGCCTGATTGGACCCAATGGGGCGGGCAAGACCACGTTCTTTAATTGCCTGACCGGCCTCTATGTGCCTACAGAGGGCAGTGTGGTCTTTCAGGGCGCCGTGCTGCCGCCCAAGCCCCGCAAGGTCGTGATCGCCGGCATGGCGCGCACGTTCCAAAACATCCGGCTATTTGCGAACATGACCGCCCTCGAGAACGTGATGGTTGGCCGCTATTGCCGTACGAACACCGGGCCGCTCACATCGATCATCCGTGGACCGAAGTTCCGCCGCGATGAGAAGGCAACCGCGACACGTGCCCAAGAGCTGCTCGACTTCGTCGGAGTTGGCAGCACTACGGACAATTTGGCCCGCCATCTGTCCTACGGTGATCAGCGGCGGCTCGAGATTGCCCGCGCTCTCGCCACAGATCCCAAGCTGTTGCTACTGGACGAGCCGACCGCCGGCATGAATCCACAGGAGACCCGGCAGGCCGAGGAGTTGATCTTCAAGATCCGTGATCTCGGTCTTGCGGTCCTGGTCATCGAGCATGACATGCGGTTCATCTTCAATCTCTGCGATCGAGTGCTGTGTCTGGTGCAGGGCAGGGCGCTGATCGAAGGCACGCCGACTGAGGTTCAGTCAGACCCCCGGGTCATCGAGGCCTACATTGGGACCGGACCCGAGGACGCCGCCGAACTCGAGGAGTTCGAGGAGGAGCAGGACAATGCTTGAGGTCAAGGACCTGACGGTCGCCTATGGCCGGGTCCGAGCGGTCAAGGGGATCAGCTTCAATGTCGACCAGGGCCAGGTCGTGACGCTCGTCGGCACCAATGGCGCGGGCAAGACGACCACACTCCGTACCATCTCCGGCTTGATCAGGCCGGAGTCAGGTGAAATCTGGTTCGAGGGAGAACGGATTGACGCGACCCCGGCACATGAGGTAGTTACAAGGGGCTTGGCTCATTCCCCAGAGGGCCGCCGGATCTTTCCGCGGCTCACCGTCGAGGAGAACCTGCTGCTTGGTGCGTTCGCGCGCAAGGACAAGAGCGGGGTGGCGCAGGATCTGGAACGAGTCTTCAACCTGTTCGACATCCTCCGGGAGAGGCGCTCTCAACCAGCCGGCACGTTTTCCGGCGGCGAGCAGCAGATGCTTGCCATTGGTCGAGCCATGATGAGCCGGCCCAAGCTGTTGATGCTCGACGAGCCGTCGATGGGCCTGTCGCCCCTCATGATGCAGCGAATCATGTCGACCATTGTCGAGCTGCAGTCCGAAGGTGTGACCATCCTGCTCGTCGAGCAGAACGCCCAGGCGGCCCTGTCGCTCGCCAACTACGGCTACGTCCTGGAAGTCGGCAAAATCGTTCTTGAGAACAGCGGCGAGGCGCTGCTGGTCGATGAGAACGTCCGCAAGGTCTATCTCGGCGAGGACTGACGCGGAGGACCGCAGCTTTGTTGTCCGGTGCTTGCACTGCGAACTAGCGTGCAAGAAAGCCGATAGATGATCGGCAAGGCAGGAGCAATGCCCCGTGGCAACGTCGTCCGCAATCGGTTCAGATGCCGCACTTCCGCATGCCGTCGGAGCGGCGG
>DATCXA010000500.1:0-2755 GCA_036566085.1 Propionibacteriaceae bacterium | reverse complement strand
ACGTCCTTGGCGGTGTAGGTCGCCCGGTATTCGGCGCGCCTCGCAAGCTCGGCGGCGGATGGGCCACCACCGCTGCCGGCAACCAGCGCGCACATCTCGTCAAGGCTGGCATCCAGCATCTGCTGAGGGGTGGCTATGCGTCCACGCCCGGCGACCCGCCTGCCGGCGCCTAAGGTGGCGCGCCGCATGAGACCAGCGGCCCAGATATCGCTGTAGACTCCACGTTCGTCGCGGAGTCGGTAGGTGAGGCGGGCCTCCCCGAGCAGTTGGTCGAACTCGTCCTGGTGCGCCGTCGGAACCCGGGCGCGAACTTCGGCAATGCGCGCATCGACGTCCGAGGCCTGAGCTTCTCCCGTGATGGCAACGCGCATAGCTCTGAGGAGTGCGTCCGGCAATTCGATCGCTGTCGGCTCGGCGATGTCGAAGCCGTTGATGATGCGATTGCCGACCAGATCGAGGTAGCCCGAGACGGCCGCGCCTGCTTCGCCGTCAAGCGACCGCAGACGCGCGAGCACCTGCTCGGGCTCGCCATCGAAGGAAAGCACCTCGCGACAGGACGGATCATCGGCGAATGCCTTCTTTAGGCGCGTCATCTCGTCGGATCCACCGGCGGATACCTCTGCCGAACCCCGCATCAACCCGAGCAGGTCGGAGGCGGCGATCCCCGTCCAGTCTCCGACATGAGCCAGGAAGTCTCCAGTGGGAAGCACGGCCCCGGCGGTGAAGCGCATGTGCTGGGCGAGCATGGCCGAATGGTGGTCTCGGCAGCGCGTCAGATAGGCCACCAGTTCCGTATCAGAGAGGGCGTCCGGATCGACCGCTTGCAGCTCCCGGTGCTTGGCGATGGCGGATGGTTTGCAGTTCTCGTCCCAGTCGCGAAGCTGCTCCCGCCAGATCTTCTGCGCAAACACCTGTTCGGCGCGCTGAAGACGCCCGGGAATATCCGCCTCGGGCGCAGGCAGTACTTGCCTGTAGCCGAAGCCGTTCACGTACCTCATCCGGAGACCGTTTATGATCATCCCGTACAAGCGAGCAAAGTCGCTCGTACCCTCTTCGAAAGCGGGGGGATGGGTCTCCTGAAAGTAGCGTGTCAAAGGCCGCGGGAAGTGCACTGGGTCCTGCTCCCAGGATCCCGGCCCGGGAGGGTCAAAATGGAGGGCAGTCGAGGTGGCTGACGCAGCCATGGCGCTTCCTCTCTCGGGGCAGCCCGCATATCTGGGCTAGCTGTGAAATGCGCGATTGGAGATGCCGCAGAAAATTATCATTCTGTGGGTCTCTCGTGAAGCCATAGATGGTCACCTCGTTCACTCGCAATGTAGAGGTAGGATACGAAGTTGAAGGATCCGCAAGAGGCCTGTGGACGGCTCCCTCCATCGGCAGAAGAGTGCCATGCAAGTGGGTTCCCACGAATCGGAGGAGCCAAGATGCAGGCATTGACGACTATCGGTCTCGACATCGCCAAGTCGGTGTTTCAGGTCCATGGCACTGATGCCGAAGGCCAGGTGATTATCCGCCGTCAGTTGAGGGGGCGCTACGTTTTGGCTTTCTTTCAGAAGCTGGCGCCTTGCCTGATTGGCATCGAGGCCTGCGCTGCGTCGCATCACTGGTCGCGCCAACTGCAGGCCCTGGGACATACGGTACGGCTAATGCCGCCGGCCTATGTGAAGCCTTACGTGAAGCGCCAGAAGAACGATGCTGCCGATGCTGAGGCGATCTGCGAAGCGGTCACCCGGGCCAACATGCGGTTCGTCCTCACCAAGACGCCTGAGCAGCAGAGCTGCCTGATGCTCCACCGCACGCGCCACCTGTTCATTCGCCAGCAAACTGCGGTGATCAATGCGATCCGCAGCCATCTCGCTGAATTTGGGATCGTTGCACCGGTTGGGCGTCATGGTGTTGAACAGCTGCTCAATATTGCCGCTGATTTGAGTGACGAGCGATTGCCCGATGTGGCGCGTCGGTGCGTTGCCGCCCTTGGCGCCCAGCTTAAGGTGCTGAAGGTCCAGATCCTCGCGTTCGACCGCCAGATCATGGCTTGGCACCGATCGAACGCGACCAGTAAGCGGCTTGACGATATCCCTGGCGTCGGTCCAGCCCTCGCTACCGCTCTGGTCGCCAGTGTTGGTGATCCAAGGGCCTTCCGATCGGGACGCGATTTCTCGGCTTGGATCGGCCTTGTGCCAAGGCAACGTTCAAGTGGCGGCAAGGACAAACTCGGCAGTATCTGCAAGCAAGGCGATCGCTATCTGCGCAGCCTGTTCACGACTGGTGCGCTGGCGGTGATCCGCTATGCCAAGATCCATGGAACCCAACATCGACCCTGGCTAACGGCATTGTTGGCCCGGCGTCCTACCAAGGTTGCCGCCATCGCGCTAGCCAATAAGCTCGCCAGGATGGCGTGGGCCATAATGGCGAGGGGCGAGTGCTACAGGGAGCCCGTCGCACTGGCGGCATGAACGAGATACGCCGACAGCGGCGTATGAGGAGGTTGGCAGGGCGAACAGCTCGTAATGCAGAGCCGGTCGATCCGGCGATCAGGACAACCCACAAGGGCCAATGCATTGTCGAATGCGAGCTTATGACCGGGACCTGATCCGCGGAGGGCATTATGGCCAGCGGTCGTGTGAACCGCGCAAATAAGGCCGAACACATGGCTGCACCCCACCGGATCTGCGACGTGAAGATTTTCCTTGCCAATTCGGAGCCGTCCACACATGGCCCGAACGCGAAGTGATTGAATGTCCGCTTTGGCGGC
>DATCXA010000496.1:0-2636 GCA_036566085.1 Propionibacteriaceae bacterium | reverse complement strand
TGCTGACCTGGACGCTGCTGCTCGCCGCGCCGAAGCCGGTCGTGGAGCTCATCAGACACCGCCGGCAGCAACGCGCTCCGCAATCCGATGCCGAGCAGCTTGCGCGGCTGACCCGCGTCCCTGCCCGTCTCTGGGCAGGTGGATTCCTCATTGTCAACTGCGCCGGACTGGTACTCGGGGCAGCGCTCCTGCTACCGGCCCTGGCGGAGCTGGGTCAGACCGTCGCTGGACAGCTGGCGGCTGCCTAACTGACGACAGACATGACAAGGGCTCTCATCCGGTAATGGATCAGAGCCCTTGTTGGTCAGGTCTCTTAGAAGACGTTGCCACCACGCTGAGCAACCAGAATCAATTCGTCGCGCATTGCGGGAGTGGAAGCGTTCGCGATTGCGCGATTCAGCTCCCGGCGCGTGCGAAGGATCTCATGGCGGCTACGGATGGCCTTGGTTAGGCGGGACATGGCGACCATCCTTTCGATACTTGAGATTACGTACTGAACGTTTGATTGCATAACGCAGTCCGTGCCACAGATATTCCGGTAGCGTCGTGGAGCGGTGCCCGTGCGCGCTAGCAAACCGGCGGTTAGGTGAGCGTCAGGGTGCCGTTGGCTGGTGGTGCAGTTTCAAGTCGTCGTCACGCCGGGTATTGGCTTAGGCTGCTTGACCGTATCGGCGGTCGCTCAAGATCAGGCCAGCCCGCTCGAGCTCCGCCTCGACGCGGATGCGTTCGATATCCCGCTCGAAACCGATCGAATCGCCGTCCAGCTCGTGCTCGATCTCGAGCATCTCGCAGACCTGCCTCAGGAGTTTGTCGTAGGCGAGCCGGTTGCCCATCTGGTGGGCGGCAGAACGATGAGCATCAGAACCGACAATCGCACGCAATCGCCTCAAGTCCGCAGCAAGTTGCTCGATCGGGACACCCTGCTGGTGACGCAGCTCCCGTACGGCCTGCCGATGCGCTGCCGACTCACTGCGCCGTTCCCGCCACCGCCCCAGTGAGCCGTCCCACCTTCCAGCCAGCAGATCGTAGAAGACCAGACCGAGAATCGGAACGAGCACCATGATGGCGACGGCAATACCACCAAGTACCACTTGGTACAAGTCCACCGCCATGCAATAACACTAAGTCTGGCGTTCAGGCTTCACAAGCTGAGGCAACGAGGGTGCATCAAAGCCGTAACTTCCTCAAGCACGACCGCCCGCAGCGGGCGAGCAGCGCAAGAAAATCTTGTAGTTGCCTCGCCATCAAGCCGGTGAAAGTGCTCCCGATCTCAACTAGGCGCTGCCGCTGTTGCCGTAAACCGAGACGTGCACGTGGTCCATGTGATTGGCAGTCGGCGAACCGCGGTCTGACATTGAGCGCCAGCCCTCCGAGCTTCGCTGCACGGTCCAAATGTGCTGCCTATATATGACCTCCATGGCGCCGAGGCTCTTGTGATTGGCTCGGACCCACTTAGCGATCTCCCAGCCGACCGTGGAGTCGGAGATCATGGAGTCAACTGCACGGCCCTGTCCGTGATAGCCGCTCGACGTCCGCCGGCCGAGGAAGCTCGTGATCTGGGGATACCGATGACACAGAGCGCGATGGACCCTGATTGCGTCGGGCGTTAGGCCCGACTCCATCGAAGATCCCGACGGGCACGGGGCACCGGATATACCGCCGCCGCTGCTAACGCGGGAAGTGCCAGCGGTGGGCTTCTTGTCGGAGAGGTATTGGTTCTTCACCCACCGGCCCTTGCCGTGATAGGAGATGTAGCGAAATCCATCGGTAACAGTGGCGGTCACTGACAGTTTGGTCCCCGCATCGACGACTGCCACTACCGCCGAGTCCTCGCTCGGCTCGGTCCGAACGTTCAGGTCCGTTGTTGCGTATTTCTTGTCGATCACCTTGAGCTTTGGTGACATCGTTTCCGAGACAGAAATCTTGGGCTTGAGTGCCAAAGCGCTCTTGACTGGTGGTCGGGTAGTGCGCCGACTGAGCTCTTGGCTTCGCGCCGTCGTCTCGCTTGACGATGATTCGACCGATGCCGAGGCCGCCGGGGCCGGGTATGCGACCTGTGGGTCATCACCTGGTATGACGGCGCCCGCGACACCTACGCCTAATGCCGTTATTACCGTCGCAGGAACCGCGATTCGTGCTGCTCGCACGGCGAGCGACGGCCGCATAGCCCTTCGTGGGCGCGGTTTAGACACCTGCCCTGCCTCCCCCGAGAAAATGAGACCAAAGCGTTATCTCCCGCAGGAGTCTAAACAGTCAAGTCACGATTGCCCAACCCCAAAGCCGGCTTTGGACGCAGCAATATTTCTTTCGGGGGACGAGATTAAGACCGTGTTCTGGAGCCGAGCTGAAAGCTCATCGTGCTGTCACATCAATCCCGTCCGGACCGTCAATCACGGTAGAAACGGACAGATGTGAGGATGTGACTGATGGCGCAGGACGACTGGCTGGCCGACCGATTCGAGGAGCATCGACCCCACCTCAGGACGGTTGCCTATCGGATGCTCGGCTCGGCGAATGACGCCGAGGATGCCGTCCAAGAGGCCTGGATTCGGCTGAGCCGGTCCGACAGCAATGCCGTCGTGAACCTAGGCGGCTGGCTCACAACTGTTGTGGCTCGGATAGCTCTCGACATGCTG
>DATCXA010000482.1:0-4429 GCA_036566085.1 Propionibacteriaceae bacterium | reverse complement strand
GATATGCTGCCACCCAGCCAAGGCAGCCGGTGTTGTGGCGTATTTGGCTTGGCCTGCCGTGTACTTCTGTGCGAAGTCGGGGACCTGTGCTTCGACGTTGTGGTAGTCACCCAGCACGAACAGCTGAGACGTCCAGGTCTCGCCATAGGTCTGCTCGACGGGGTCTATACCGGCCTTCTTGATGGTTTCGTTGTTCTTCATGAACTCATCCCAGGTCTTGGGTACCTGGAGGTTGAGTTTCTTGTAGACCGGGATGTTGTACAGCACCCCGCCACCGAACGCCGTTCCGTACGGACCGCCGTAGATCTTGCCATCGGAGCCCTTCGACGACGCGGCGAAGAGCGGATCGATCTGGCCCGCCCACGGTTGGTCGTCCAGCGGGGTGAGATTCTGCTCCGGCTTGATCGCCTGCAGCAGTGAGCCGTTGTTATAGATGAAGACTTCGGCCATCTCACCGGTGGAGAGCCGCGTCTTGACCAGGTTGTCACCCTCCGAACCACCGGGGCGCGTGTCGTGCTTGACCGTGATGTTCGGATTGGCTGCTTGGAAGGCGGCAATCACCGCCTTCGCACTCGCCACGTCGGTGTCGGTGGCGCCGGTGAGAAACGTGATCGTTGTGGCGCCGGCGCTGCCTTCTCCGCTGCTGCTGCCGAGACTCCCGGCGCTGCATCCGGCGGCGAATAGCGTGGTCGCCGCCGCGAGGGCCGTGAGCGCTGCCCCGCGCCGGCCCGTTCTGCTGAATCTCATAGGACCTCCAGGTCTGAGAAAGAACCGGCGGGAAGCGAAGCTGGCCGCCGTCTGAAGCGTTTCAAGGCCGCACGCTAGCGTATTGCAGATACCCCGTCAACCCGTTCGGATGCAGTCCGAGCATTTCGTTAGCGGATAGTGGCCCGATATTGACGACCTAAAAACCGAGGCCAATGAAACCACTGGCACTGCACGGTGCCTTTACGAGCTTTCTCAGCTTGAAAAGTTTCAGACTATGAGTCCGATGAGGCCCTGCTGTGCGTCAACGCGCCCGTCACCCCGTCGCACCGATGCCTGATGCGACATGATGTTGACCGCTGCCGAGCTCCTGCGCCGGCGTACCGGGCAGCTGTACGAGAGCCGTCACACCTTCCGGAATAGCGATCTCAAGCTCGATCGGTCCATCACCGTCCCGTGACCAGGAGACTGAAATCTTGCCGTCCCTGGTTTCAAGGGAGGAGCGTGCCCATGAAATGTCACCGCCAGGCTGGGGCGCAATCAGCACTCGTGAATAGCCTGGCTCGAGAGGCGCTATCCCGCCAATGATCTGATGCATCCAGTACGCGACCGCGCCGAGAGCGTAGTGATTGAAGCTCGTCATCTGTCCCGGATTGATCGTGCCGTCGGGGAGCATCGAGTCCCAGCGTTCCCAAATCGTTGTCGCGCCCATGGTGACCGGATAGAGCCAGGAAGGGCACTCCGTCTGCAACAGCAGTCGGTAGGCGGTGTCAAGGTGGCCGGTCTTGGTCAAGGCGTGCGTGACGAAGGGCGTACCCGCGAAGCCGGTTTGAATGAGGTAGCCGCCTTTGGCCACCAGCTCATTCAGCCGGTCTCCCGCGACCTGGTCATCTTCAGGATCAAGCAGCCCAAAAACGATAGCCAGCGCGTACGTTGTCTCGGCATCACTGTGGATGTGGCCTTCAGGTCTGACGTAGTGGTCATTGAAGGCGGTTCGGGTGCGTTGGGCAAGAGCGCCGAAGTATTCAGCGTCCTTATGACGGCCGAGAAGGCTTGCGGCATCGCGCAGGATATGCGCGTCTCGGTAGAGGCAGGCCGTCGCTACCACGCCGTTGTCGGCCCTGCTCATTCCCGGCTCGTCGGGAGGTGCTGTGGGATCAAGCCAGTCGCCGAATTGGAAGCCCTCATCCCACAATCCTGTTGGCGACAGCAGTGATTCGACGCGGCGGACATGGGACACCATCGAGTCGAATTGATCAGCTAGGACTTGGCGATCCCCATATGCCCACCACAGCGCCCACGGCACCCAGACAGCGGCATCGCTCCAGATAGCGGTACTGTCAGGGATCGGCCAGTGCTTTGGGCGCTCCACATACTTCAGGATGTCTGGCACAACGGATGCCACGAGACCGTCCGCCGCCTGCTGCTCTGCTGCAAGATCCTTCAGCCAGTCGCGAAGGAAATTCTCCACATCGAACAAGTAGGTGGCGGTGGGTGCGAAGACTGCGATGTCACCGGTCCATCCGAGGCGCTCGTCCCGCTGTGGGCAATCGGTGGGCACGTCGAGGAAGTTGCCGCGTGTTCCCCAGACAACGTTTCGATGCAGCTGATTGAGCAACTCGTTGGAGCACTCGAACTCGCCCGTACGCCGCAACTCAGAATGAACCACAACGGCAGTCAGCGCGTCCGGAGTGAGCTCACCAGGCCATCCATCCACCTCTACGTAGCGGAACCCATGGAAGGTGAATGTTGGCTCGAAGACATCGTCGGCGCCGCTGAGTATGAAGCGATCGGTGGCCTTGGCGCTGCGCAGCGGCCGGGTACCCAGTTCGTCGTTCTCGAGCACTTCGGCGTGCCGCAGCGTGATCGTATTGCCGACCGGACCCTGGACGCGGGCCCGCAACCACCCCACCAGGTTCTGGCCAAAATCGACCAAGGTCTTACCGGCAGGTGAGGTCCAGATCTTGATCGGTTGCAGTTCTTCTTGGCGGCGAACGGGCGGTCCGATGTATGGAGTGAGCGTTGCGAAGTCGATCTTGCCCGGGTGCACTCCAGTCCATTCCTTCTTCGAGAAATCGGGCTGCAGCCAGGCATCGGGCTCAAGGCGCGCATCGATCGTCTCACCGTCGTACAGGTCGTTCGACAATACGGCGGACGGGCCCGCTGTCCAGCTTTCATCGGTCATGATCATCTGCAGATGGCCATCGGAGAATTCGATCTCCAATTGCGCAAGAGCGGCCAGCTCATCTCCGTAAAGTGCTCGGCCGCCGCTCCAGCCCAAACGTCCGCGAAACCAACCATTGCCCAGCGCTATCCCGAGGACAGATGTGGGCTGAAGAAGCGATGTCACGTCATAACTGCAGTACCGCAGTCGCCACTCGTAACTGGTCCAACCAGGGCTGAGGACGTCGTCGGAAACGGGTTGGCCGTTCAGATAAGCCTCGAAGATCCCATGTGCAGTGGCGTGCAAGGTGGCCCGGGCGACTGACCCATGACCTTCCTCCAACACGAACTCGGTACGAAGCAGCGGTGCCCCGTTGAAGTCTTCGTTAGGGGCTATGGGCAGTGCGGACCAGGTGAGCGACATGGATTCCTTTCGGTTAGCGCAGGCTGCTGCGTCGTGGCACGAGCTGCGGGTCGAGCATGACGGTTCGGTGCACATGGGCGGAGCCCTGATGGATCTCCTCAAGGAGCAATTCGATGGCCAGCTCACCCATCCGATACCCCGGCAGACTCACAGTGGACACCGGGATGCTGCTCTCGGAGGCGAAGTGGTTGTCGTCATAGCCGACGACCATCAATTCATCGGGTACCCGGATTCCGAGATCGGTCGCCGCCTGGATGACGCCGACGGCGAGCAGGTCTGAAGGACACACCACCCCATCAAGGGACCGCGATAGCAAAACCTGGCGTCCAACCTCACGACCGGCGCCGATCGCGAGGTTAGGCGCGTCTACGACTCCGAGACTTGCGCCTGCTTCCGCAACGGCCCGCTCGACGCCTGCCAGGCGCCGACGAATTAGTCGTAGGTCGGGACAGCCAGCGAGGAAGACCAGCCTGCGCGCTCCTCTATGGAGGAGATGGGTGGCAGCGAGATAGCCGCCTAGTTCCTCGTTGACCATGACACTGCACATGCGCGGGTCTGCCGACGTTGCAATCACGAGAACGACAGGGCGCCCGTGGCCAAGGACTGCGTGTGCCACGTCAAGAGGCTCTTCCAGCGGAGTCAGCAAGACCCCGGCGACTCGGGCTTGGTCGAAGAGCTCGAGATAGTTGTCCTGCTTGATTCGAGTGCTGTCGCTGTTGGCGAGAAGGAGCTTCAGCTGAGCCTGCCCTGCTGCCGACTCGGCCCCGCGCGCGATGTCGACGAAGAGCGAGTTGCCGATATCGATAAGGATCAAGCCGACAGTATCTGTCCGTCTTGCGGCAAGAGCCCGAGCGGCGCTATTGCGCACGAAGCCCAGTTCTGTAATGGCCGCTTCGACCCTGACGCGCGTCTGTTCGGTGACGATGTCGGGGTTGTTGAGGACGTTCGAGACCGTTCCAATCGCGACGCCGGCGCGCTGCGCGACATCTTGAATTCGGGGATTGCTGCGACGGGAGGAGTCGCCATTGTCAGGACGCACCGGAGCTTGCGACTCTGCCATGGGGGCAGGCTATACCCTTCCAGATCGCACTTCTGAAGCGGTTCAACGTTTTCGCAGCGGCGGTCTTCGAGGCGATG
>DATCXA010000052.1:0-6679 GCA_036566085.1 Propionibacteriaceae bacterium | reverse complement strand
CCGCCTACAGCTAAGGGGCGTACAGATGAAGACGCTCGTGGTTTATGAGTCGATGTTCGGCAACACCGAACAGATTGCCCATGCGGTCGCAGCCGGACTTGGCGAATCGGTTGATGTACAAGTGGCCGAGGTAGCGGACGCGCCGACCGAACCGAGTCCTGATGTTGCGCTCATCGTGGCGGGAGGTCCAACGCACGCATTCTCGATGAGCCGCGAGAACACGCGCACCGACGCCATCGGCAAAGGCGCGCATGAAGGTGAACGAGAGTTTGGGTTGCGTGAGTGGATGGCGGCGCTGCCGTCTGGTCAGCACACCGAGAAGATCGCCACCTTCGACACCAAGGTCAAAAGTATGCGCCATCTGCCCGGATCAGCCGCCAAGAGCGCCGCGAAGGCCGCGCACCGGCATGGCTACGAGTCGCTGTCCAAAGCGGAGAGCTTCTATGTCGAGGATGTCGACGGTCCGCTTCTCGACGGTGAGATTGATCGGGCGCGAGCTTGGGGTCGGCAGCTCGCCGCGTCGATGACCAAACCAGCCGGCTGAGTGTCTCCAGTGCAATTGCAGGCATCCGTCGCCGGGGGTCTCTGGCAGGCTCCCGGCCGGCTCGTTCGGATAGTAGTCGCGTTCCTTTGATGGTCTTGACCGCTCTCGCCTGGGCCCTTGTCGCACCAGCCCAGGCGTACGCGGCCGACGCCCAGATCGATTCCTTCACGATCAACTACGAGATGCAACCGAGTGGCGTCCTCAAGGTGAAGGAAACCATTGTCTGGCGCTTCGGCAGCAATTCTGGTCGGCACGGTATGCAACGTCATCTGGTCATCCGTGAACTGATCCCAACAGCGACCAGGACTTTGTGTACGGGATCAGCAATATCAAGGTCACCAGTCCGGACCCCGGTGTGGCAACGGAGTTCAGCTCACAGACAACCGAGTCTCAAGGCGGTCGTGAGGCGGGACTCAACGTTCGGATTGGCGACCCGAACCAGACTATTTCCGCACCGACCGCGACCTATGTCATCTCCTATGACGTGACCGGGGCGATGCGCTCATTCAATGGCTACGACGAGTTCTATTGGGACGGCCCAGGCTATGGCAACCCGCTGATCAAGGAATTGCAGATCACAGCCACAGTCCCTGGCGGTGCACAAGATGTCACCTGTTTCGCCGGGCCGCCACGGAGCACCACTCCTTGCCAGACCAAGAACTTCACCAAGGGCGGCCAGGCCAGCTTCGCCCAGACCAATGTCGCACCAGGACAGGGCGTCAGTGTCGGCGTCAAGATCACGCCAGGTCTAGTAGTGGACAACAAGCCTCACATGGAGCCGAACGGCGCAAAGCTTTCACCCGCCGAGGGAGTAGGTGCGCTCGCACTGGCTGCGGCGACGCTGCTGATCGCCGTAGGTTCGCCGATCGTCGGAGTGCTGTGGTGGCGCAAGAACGGCCGCGACCAGCGGTATGCGGACCTGGCGCCGGGCACCGCTCTACTTCCGGGTCAGCAGATGCGGGTTGTGCCGAATGATCCCGACATCCCTATCCCGGTGGCGTTTTCACCACCACCCATCCCGGTAGCTGAGGCCGGCTTGCTGATCGACGGGCAAGTCGATTCGCAGGACACAGCTACCACCATCATCGAGCTGGCGGTCAAGGGCGCCCTCACCGTCCAGAGCGATGGCGAGCACGACTTCCGGGTCACACTCGTCGACCCGAGCAAGGCGTCAGCCCCGCATGAAACGGTGCTTCTGACCAGCCTGTTCGATGATGAGCCACCGGGAGCCGAGCGGGATCTGTCCCGCCCGGGCAGCCTTGCCAGCGCCCATGAGCAGATGCAGGACTCCGTGCGCAATCAGATCGCCGCGCGTGGCTGGTTCCGCAAAGTACCCTCCGCTGCCGCGATCAGCGGCTTGGGCCTCACCATGATCGCCTTTACAGTCTTCGCTGTCCTCGGAGTCGGGTTTTGGATCGCATGGACCCGTGCGCTGCCAAGGGTGCTGTTGCTGTTGATCCCACTCTTGCCGATCATCATCACCGTTGCTGTGATCCGTACGAAGCTCAAGCACGGGCAGCGCACTGCCGAAGGCCGCGCGCTGTGTGATCAAGTAGAGGGCTTCCGGACCTACCTCGCTACGGCCGAAGCTGACCAGCTCAAATTCGAAGAGGGAGAGGACATCTTCTCGAAGTACCTACCGTGGGCGATCATCTTCGAGCTGGCCGACCGCTGGGCCAAGATCTGCGCCGACCTGGTCGCGATGGGCCGGTTGCCGAACGAGACACCGTACTGGTACATCGGGCAATTATCAGCTGGCGGCGTTCAACACCGCCTTCCTGACCAGCAGCCTCACTTCGGCAGCGACACCGGTCGCCTCCTACTCAGGCGCCGCTGGCACCGGCTTCGGCGGAGGCCGCTTCTCCGGCGGTGGCGGCGGAGGAGGCGGCAGCAGCGGCTGGTGAGTTCCTAAAGGAGCCTGGTCGGGTGTGCCGCGGCGCCGGTGCAACCGGAATCATGTCTGCGATCCCTGGATTCCACGATGGGGCGTAGCCGGGGCCGGTTCATCTGAACTCAGCACCCCCTACGCGGCCCACCGGCAAGTACAAGCAGCACGGGATTACTGGCCATCTGAGCCTCGCGCGAATGCCCACTGCCTGGTGTTGCCGAGGGCGATCTTCTCGGCCCAGTTGACAGCCTTTCCCGGCTCGGTACCACGAAGCGAAGACATGTCGGCTCCTTTAAGCAGGTTTCTCTTACGAGCCTTCGCGTTCTGATCTTCCCTTGGCAGATGCAGACGAAACTCCGTGCAGGGCCTTTGGGCCCTCACCCCTGACCGGTGCTCGATACGGTCGTCGCTTGTCGAATATCAGGTGCGACGGGTGGTCACCATGACACTGGCAACCAAAAGCAACAGCACGATCGACACGGGCAACCAAAGGGCTCGCTCAGCCGTGCTCCTCGTGATGGTGTTGAGGATCACGGCGACCACGGCGTAGACGGTCGCCACCCAGGCAAGCACCGTCACGAGCCGAGCCGGGAGTCGTCGCAGCGGACCTTCTCCGGCTCTCGCGAGGATGGCACCAGCCATCACGATCGAGAGCACAGACGACACTGCTGCGATGAGCCGTCCTGAGGAGGTGAGTGCACCCCGCGTCCCGCCGCCTTGTGTGTACTCGCCCCACGGGGCGCCGAAGACGAGTGCCGCGTGGAAGGCAGCGACAACGAAGAACATGGCAGCCGCCAACCAGGCAGCGACCCGAGTTCCCATTCCCCGAATGTACTGATCGCCACGCTCCGAATTCGGCCGACCAGCGAATACGAGGGTGCCTCATCGCGCCGACGGGTGCAGCCGCCACGCATCGAACCGGAACCTCGCATTGCCAAGACGAGAGCCGTTGCCGGAAGGGACCTATGGCCCTTACCCGCCCGCGAGCCGGCCTGTTGAGTGGCCATAGGCCGGTAGAAGGCCGGACTGTTCAGAGGTTGCAATCTGCGCATGACACATCGGGTGAGTCGGCGTCAGTTCTGCTCAGCCATGGCGCTGACTGCCGCTGGAATATCTGTTGCAGGATGTCGGATTGGTGCCAGTTCAACGCCATCACCCTCGGCGAGCGGGACCCCTCGCGGCGCAACGCTCGCGTTCCCCGAAGGGTTTAAGTGGGGTGTTGCCACATCGGCGTACCAAATCGAGGGTGCCGTCAACGCCGATGGACGTGGCCGCTCCATCTGGGACACGTTCTGCGATCGTGCAGGCGCGATAGCAGATAGCAGCTCAGGCGCGGTCGCCTGCGACCACTACAACAGGTGGGAGACTGATCTTGATCTGATGCACACGCTGGGGATTCGGTCCTACCGGTTCTCCATCGCCTGGCCACGCGTACTGCCAGATGGTCGTGGTCCGGTCAACCAGCGTGGTCTCGATTTCTACGACCGCCTCGTCGACGGGCTCCTTGCTCGTGGGATCTCCCCGCTCGCGACGATCTTTCACTGGGACCTCCCGCAAGCGCTCCAAGACCGGGGTGGGTGGGAGAACCGCGACAGCGCGGAATGGTTCGCCGATTATGCAGCGGTGCTCTTCACAGCGCTTGGCGATCGGGTCGACGGCTGGCTGACTATCAACGAGGCCAAGATCATTGCGCAGCAGGGCTACCAGTACGGCCGAATGGCGCCGGGAAAGACCGATACCCGGGCGGCCGGGGTAGTGGTTCATCATCTCAATCTTGCCCACGGTCGCGCCGTCACCGCGTTCCGCGCCGCCGAAGTGCAGGGCGGGATCGGACCCTGTCTACAGCTTGCCCCGTGCTATCCGGCCGACCAAAGTGAGGAGGCTGCCGCTGCCGCCCGAACCGCCGACGTCACGGAGAACGTGCTCTACCTCGATCCACTACTGAAAGGGCGTTATCCGGGCCTCAGCAAGCTGGACAGTCAGCTGGCCGCAGGCATACGAGCGGCTGTAAGGGACGATGACCTGACCGCGATCAGCGCCCCCGTCGACTTTCTTGGAGTCAATTACTACACCCCTGTGGTGGTCGACGGACACGGCCAGTGGCTGCAGCGCCATCCTCTCTCCGCGGCAGGCTGGCAGCAGATCTATCCGCGCGGGCTCTACGACATAGTGACCAGGATCCAACGGGATTATGCGTCGCCCGAGATCGTGATCACCGAGAATGGCGTTCCTGATGACGCCAGTGATAGCAGTCTGCCGATTTCGGACCACGCTCGGCTCGACTTCTTTGATCAACATCTACGCGCTGTGCACCAGGCCATTGCAGACCGCTGCCGCATCACGGGTTACCACGCGTGGTCTCTCCTGGACAACTTCGAATGGTCCGCCGGGTACACACAGCGCTGGGGGCTTGTCCGAGTCGACTTCGACACCCTCCGGCGCACCCCTAAGGCATCCGCCTTCTGGTACTCGACTGTCGCGCGGAGTAACCAGGTCGGCCCCAGATGATCAGGACCGGAGGGCAACATCATGAGCGCGCCGACCACGGGGAGCGGACGGCTGCCTCTGGCCGATAGCCAGATACCGACCCGAACGCCAAGGACAGCGCGCTGTAGACCCACCCCTCCCAAGGATCCAGCAGCGCTTTGGTCGGGGTTCCGGTCAGCTGCAGCTCGCTAATGGAGTTCGAGATTCGGCTATAGCCCTCCCATTGCAGCGCTGCGAGTTCACGCCAGCCGATGTAGACCAGTGCGGATAGTGGGCCGCAAGCTAGCAGGATCTTTCGCACTCGCTCACGAGTTTTGCTTGTTGGGGTAGCCAGCGGGGGAGTAGGCGCCCCGTGGATTGTGGCTGACATCGCGACCTCCTCGTGTCCGCGGACCAAGCAGGCATCGCCACGCAATCCTGGTGGAGAAAGGAGCAGATCGCGGGCGCTTCTACTGTCAGAGTCGAGGAAAGGGAGCGGCATCGTCAGAGGCATTCGGACGAGACACGCAGGACCAACTTCCTCTGCTTGAAACTGGTCGAAATCAAGCTCCAGCCGGGCGGTGGCAAGAGGGCATATCACCGTTGATGGAATCCCACGCTTCCTCGAGGAGGCCTACGAAGTGACACAAATTCTCAATGCACAAGGCCACCAGCCCGGCTGGTCCGCCGTTCGGGCCTGGCCTGATCGCGAACGTGGACCGCGCTCGACCGTCCGCGCGGCAGCTCCGCTTCCTTGGGTCGGGGGTGCGATGATCAGCAGGTCCCAGCCTCGCATCTCAGCAACCGCTTCCGCGCAGCAGGCAGCGGCCAGCGACTCAGCCGAGCCATCGACCCCGGCCACCACGAGCGGGCCGTGCGATGTCTCCACGCCGCTCGTCTTTCTCGCGGCGGACTCCTCCTCTGAGGCGACAGCCGCGGGTGTCTGGTCAGACTGCCCCTCCTGCGCCCTGCTGGCAGAGTGATCATGATCGATCGAAGGCACTGTAACCACCGGACAGGCAGCATGGCTGATGCCATAGTGAGCTTTAAGGTCAGCACGCACGTCGGTGATCAGCCACGTGCTCAGTGTGCGCGACGGGGTGCGGGACAATCCTGATGTTCGCCGACGCGGTTGGTTGGCGGCGCCCTATCCAGCTTCGGGACGGAGTGGGAGGTCATGCCGCGGTTTTTGGACACGGCTGAGCGTGCTCACCCCTGCTGGTCATTCCTTGGTGATCGCGATGCGCTTGGGCTCGAGCCGGTGCTCTGAGGCGATTCAGTCGCGAAAAATTGCCGGGTAAGGCAGAGGCACGTGCTCCGCGAGCTCGGCCGGCTTCCACTGAGGTCCCAAGCCAAGCGGTTGCCGGAGGTCCGTTTGGTGGTGGTCCATCGACTTCGAGAAGCCATCCCTGAGCCTGGCGGTAGGTGGCCCGGTTCGGACAGTCTTGTGGATCGCCCGTTCATAACCGCGAATGAGGCAACAAAGTGATCATGGAATCGTCACTGCGAGGTGATGATCGAATCGAGCTCGCTCTGCAACAGGCGGGTCAAGTCAGCAAGGTCTGGGCCGTGATCGTGATCGACGATCACGGTGATGGTGAGTACGCCGGCGTACGAGAGGACCTCAAAGTAGACGGTCGTATTCCCGCCCTCGCCCACCCCCACCGGGATGGCGGCGCTGACCTGGTGGCCGCCGAGCGTCACCGGTTCGACGGGGCCGCGGACGTGTGTCACCAGCGTGTGGAATCGGTGCTGGTGGTTCATGTAGAAGCGATAGCCCC